>NZ_JANPML010000211.1:0-1831 GCF_031422795.1 Sandarakinorhabdus sp. | reverse complement strand
CACCAAATCCTGATCCCCCATGCGGGAGGGCCGCCGATATAGCGCGGCGGCGGCGCTTGTTGGCGTCAGTTGGGCCGGCGGTGATGCCGCGCCGCGCCGTGAGCCAGGTAAAGCCGCCTGACCGGCCAGACAATGGACTGCGATAATGGCTTTCATCGACAGGACGACAGAGAATGGTGAGCGGACGGATGTAGCGGCTCGCCAACCGGCAACCATGTCGCGGAGTCAGAAGCCCAGCACAGCCACCCCGGCCTGCAGGCCATAGTTGAACGGCCGATCGCCGCCGACAGCCACGCTGGGCTTGACCGAAATCTGCATCTGGCCGCCGAACAGCCGGCCAACGTTGGTGCCCAGCGTGACGGCAAGGGCACCAAATGTCTGCTTGCGTTCCCAATCGTAGATCAGCGCCGGATCGATGGTCATGAACAATTTGCGATTGGCCAAGCGCGGCACAACATAGAGATCGAAGGTGGTGGTGTTCACATCGGCGCGGCGGCTGCTGCCGGCAAAGCTGAACTGATGCTGCAGCGCGGGTGCCACGATGGTGCCGTTCTTCAGGAAATAAGCCTGGATGAAAACCGGCTTCAATTGCCATTTGCCGCCGCCCCATTCGTCGCGGCCGGCAGTGGGGGCGATCACCTCCAGTTGTGCGACGCGGCCGCCCTTGCGCGACACGCCGAACACCCGGGTCAGGCGCAGGCTGGCGTCGGACAGGCCCAGCGCCGAATTGCCCAGGGCGTTGGTGGCAGCGAAGGGCACGCGGGCGCGCAGGGTCCAGTAACCGTCGCCAAAGGGTTGTTCGATCGATGTGGCCAACGTGCCGGCCCAGCGGCCACCGCGCAGTTCGAAATGTTCATAGGACGCGCGCAGCGAATTGATCGGGCGGGTGGGATCGGTGCCGTCATTGCCGGCCGCCGCTTCGGCTGCTGGCGCTGGTTCGGTTGCTGGCGCTGCTTCGGCGGTTTGCGCCAACACGGCGGTCGGGAACAGGCCAAGCACGACGAGCATGACACTCGCTGCCAGTGAGATTAGATTTACAAGCATTGGCGGTTTTTGGCATGGCTGGCCTGCCAATGCCATTAGAAACTGGTGGAGCAGAGGGGGATCGAACCCCTGACCTCAGCAGTGCGATTGCTGCGCTCTCCCATCTGAGCTACAGCCCCACACCAGTTTCACCGTCTTGGCAGACGGGCCGTCGATATAGCGCGACAGCGGCGCTTTGCAACGGCTTTTGCGCCATGCGGCGGCGGGGAATTCAGTCGAACCCGTGCGCCAGATACTGTTCTGCAATGGCGGCGTGCAGCGCGGCGCCGCGGGCCATGGCGGTTTCATCGAGGTGCATGTGGGTAGAGTGCAGGCCGCAGCAGGCGCGCCAATCCGTGCCTTCTTCGGCTACGCCCAGGAAGAACATCGCGCCGGGGGTTTTTTCGAGCACATAGGCGAAATCTTCGGCGCCCATGATCGGGTGGGCCAACGTCTGCCACTGATCGTCGCCAAACAGGCGCTTTGTCACCGCTTCGCCCAGTGCCACGGCGCGGCCATCGCAATTGGTGACGGGGAAGCCGGGGATGATCTCCACCGTCGCGCTGGCGCCGTGGGCGGCGGCGATGCCTTGGGCCAGGCCGGGCAGGCCAGCGTGTAGTTTCGCCCGCGTGGCGGCGCTGAGCGTGCGCATGGTGCCATAGAGCATGGCGGTTTCGGGGATCACGTTGTCGGTGGTGCCAGCGCTGATCTGGCCGATGGTGATGACGGCGGGATCGAACACATTCACCTGCCTTGTGACGAACGTCTGCAGTGCCAGCGCGATCTCGCAGGCGATGGGAACCGGATC
>NZ_JANPML010000210.1:0-8712 GCF_031422795.1 Sandarakinorhabdus sp. | reverse complement strand
GCCGCGTTTACATTTTCCACACCAATACGGATTAAGCAGCAGATCGAACCGGATGTATCAGCGTTTCGATACATCCGGTTAACGAATAGTTTTTCTTCTCGAATATTATTCGAGGTAAAGGCTTCGTTACCAGTTGCTTTGCGTAACCCCGTGTTCATTGTTTTTTTGTGTGCGTTAACCGCTGTAAAGTTTGCGTTGCGCACGTGGTTTGAAAGGGTCAGCCACGATGTCTGAGTACCGCCATCAGATGGCCCGCGAAGATGGGGCCGATTTCGCCCGCCCCGAAGCCATTGCTGCTGACGGTTTTGCATTTGGCAGCCTTGGCCGCCCGGAAGGCATCCCGGCCGTGGCCGCGCCTGTTGAAGCTGCCCGCTCGGTGACCGAGCTTCTGGTGCAGTTTCGCGCCGGTGCCAGTGCTGCCGATCAGGCCCTTGCAGTGAGCAATGCCGGTGGCGGCAATGCCAGCGTGGTGCGCAGCGACGCCGACGGCGATCTGCTGGTGATCAAGGTGGCGCCCGGCCAGTCTTCTGAAGCCGTGATGGAAGCGCTGTCGCGCAACCCCAGCGTGGCTTATGCCGAAGTGAACGCCACCCTTGCGGTGCAGGGCAGCAATGATACGCGGTACACCAATGGTGGCCTGTGGGGCATGTATGGCGACACCACCAACCCGGTGAACCAGTTCGGCAGCCAGGCCGGCGAAGCCTGGGCCCGCGGCTATACTGGTTCCACCAAGACGGTGGTTGGCGTGATCGATACCGGTATCGATTACACCCACGCCGATCTTTATCTGAATATCTGGCTCAATCCCGGCGAAATCCCGACCAATCTTGGCCTGGTTGATACCGACGGCGATACGCTGATCACCTTCCGCGATCTCAACAACGTGGCCAATGCCGGCGCCGTGAGCGACGTGAACGCCAATGGCCGCATCGATGCCGGCGATCTGCTCAACGACACACGTTGGGAAAACGGCATCGATAACGACAACAATGGCCGTCTCGACGACCTTGTTGGCTGGGATTTTGTCAACAACGATAATGATCCAATGGATGGCAATGGCCACGGCACTCACGTTGCCGGCACCATCGGCGCCATTGGCAACAACGCGCTGGGCGTGGCCGGGGTGAACTGGGCCGTGCAGCTGGTTGCCCTGAAGTTCCTGCCCGACAGCGGTTCGGGCAGCAGCGCTGCCGCCATCAGCGCCATCGATTATTACACCAATGCCGCCAAGGCCCATGATGCCGGCGCCGGCAATTATGTCGGCACCAACAACAGCTGGGGCGGCGGCAGCCAATCCCAATCGATGCTTGATGCCATCGTGCGCGCCGCCAAGCAGGATCTGTTGTTTGTGGCCGCAGCCGGCAACGGCGGCTCCGATAACGTTGGCGACAACAACGATGTCACCAGCTATTTCCCCACCAACTATTCCACCCTGGCCGCAGCCGGCTGGGAATCCGTGGTGGCCGTGGCCAACATCACCTCCAGCGGGGCGCGTGCCGGGTCTTCGAACTTCGGCCAGCTGTCGGTTGATATTGGTGCGCCGGGCAGCTCGATCCTGTCGACGACCCCGGGTGGCAATTATGCTTCCTACACCGGCACTTCGATGGCCTCGCCACACGTGGCGGGCGCGCTTGCCCTGCTTTCGGCCTATGCCGAAGGTCTGACCGGTGCCCAGCTGCGCGCAGCACTCCTGAACACCGCCGAAGCCACCACATCGCTGACCAACCTCACGGTCACCAACGGCCGGCTTGACGTCAACGATCTGATCTCGGCCGGTCTGAATGTCGCGCCGACACCCACCCCGACGCCGACACCCACCCCGACACCGACACCCACCCCGACACCGACGCCGACACCCACCCCGACGCCGACTCCAACCCCGGCACCGTCTCCTGACCAGGTGATCTATGGCACCGACAACTCGGATACGCTGACCGGCGGCGCTGGCAACGACACCATTACCGGTGTGGCACTCAGCAGCACGAAGATCGGCAGTCGCACAGTGGACGTGATGACCGGCGGTGCCGGCAATGACCTCTTCATCCTGGGTGATGCGCGCGGCGTGTTTTACGACGACGGCCGCAGCAACAATCAAGGCTATGGCGATTACGCCCGCATCGCGGACTTTTCTGATGGCGACCGTATCCAGTTGGCGCAAGGGAACTATTTCCTGAGTGCCGGCAGCGCTGGTGGTTCTACGGGGATGCGGATTTTCCTCGACAGCAACGGCAACGGTCAGCTTGATAGCCCCGATGAGTTTGTCGCGATCGTGCAGGGCAGCAAGACGCTCACCATGGCCGATATCGTGTTTTCGGCAGCAGCCCCAACGCCGACCCCAACGCCAACCCCAACGCCTACGCCTACCCCGCAACCGGGCACCATGATTTATGGCACCGAAGGTTCAGACAAGGCCATCATCGGCACTGCCGGCAACGACATTTTGTCCGGCGTACCGACCACGAGCACCGCGCTGGGCAGTTTCACCTCCGACATCATGACCGGCGGCCTTGGCAATGATGTCTTCGTGCTCGGCGACGGACGCGGCGTGTTTTACAATGACGGGCGTGCAGCGATGAACGGTGCCGGCGATTACGCGCGCATCACCGACTTCAGCGTAGGCGATCGCGTCCAGCTGCTGGCCGGGAATTATTTCCTGAATACCGGAACCGTTGGCGGCTTCACCGGCACACGCATCTGGTGGGACAGCAACAACAACGGCGTGTTCGAGACGTTCGATGAACTGATCGCGCTTGTTCAGGGCAGCAAGACCATCACGGCGGCGGATTTCGTCTTCGTCGCCCCCGGCACTTCTGCCATGGGCGAGATCGATCCGCTTGGCTTTGCAGCCACGGCCCTCGAAGCCGGCGCCTTTGCTGAAATCACGGCCGCCATTGGCAGCGGGCCAGCATGGTTTGGCGATTTTGGGTCTGCCCAGCTGGGCTTTGCCCATCTTCAGCAGCAGGAAGTCCAGATCGCTTAACGGGTCACGGCGCACGCGCCGTGCGGGGCGAAGGCCGGTCGGGGACGCCTGACCGGCCTTTTGCCGTTTCGGCCAATCGCGCTTTCACCCCAATCGCGCTTTCACCCCTGTCGCTTCTGGGAATGGCGGTCGCTTTGCAGGGCCGCGATGATGCGTGGTCTGCAAACAGGATCCGCTCATGTCCCTTCCGCTGCCCAATGCCTCCCACGATCTCTCCGGCCAGGTGGCCATTGTCACCGGCGCGTCCTCCGGGCTTGGCGCTCGCTTTGCCCGGGTGCTCGCTGCATCCGGCGCCAGTGTTGCGCTGTGTGCCCGCCGCGCCGACAAGCTTGATGCGTTGGTTGCCGAAATTGTGGCGGCCGGCGGCACCGCCCGCGCCTTCCAGATCGACGTGGCAGATCAGGCGCAGTGCCTGGCGCTGGCTGAAACGGTGGAAGCCGCAATGGGGCCCGTGTCGATCCTGATCAACAATGCCGGCATTCCCGATGCCGCGCGCGCCCACAAGCTGAGCCCGGAGCTGTATAATCAGGTGATGGCGGTGAACGTCAACGCGCCGTGGCTGCTCTGCACCAGCCTGGCTGCCCGCCGCATTGCCGATGGCAAGCCGCTGCGCATCGTCAACATCGCTTCGATGGCAGCCTTTGAATATCAAGGCCATGGCGCTGCGCTTTACAGCATGACCAAAGCCGCCATGGTGCGGATGACCGAAGTTCTCAGCGTGGAATGGGCGCGCTATCCGATCAACGTCAATGCCATCGCGCCCGGCGCTTTTGCCAGCGAGATGATGGACGGCATGCTGTCCCGCATGGGCGACATCACCCAGCATTTCCGCCGCAAGCGCCTGGGCGATCCGGCGATGATGGACAGCACGCTGCTCTATCTGGTCGCGCCGGCGGGCGAAGCCGTGACCGGCACGGTGATCAAGATCGACGACGGCCAGTCCAACAGGTGAGTGTGATGACATACGAAACCATTGCGATCGAACAGCGCAGCCCGGTGGACTGGCTGACGCTCAATCGCCCCGAGGCGCTGAACAGCATCAACAACCAGATGGTGGCTGATCTGTCGGACTATTTCGGTTCGCTGTTTCACGCCGAACGCACCCGCATCGTGGTGATGCGCGGCGCCGGCCGGGCCTATTGCGCCGGCCTCGACATCAAATCTCAGTCAGCGGGGGCGCAGGGCACGCAGCCAGCCCCGTTTGCTGGCGGCTTTGGTTTTCAGGGCTGGCTGGCCGACGTGTATGTGAAGATGCGGCGTTGCCCGCAGCCGATCATCAGTCTTGTCCACGGCGCGGCGTGCGGCGGCGGTTTTGCCTTTGCACTGGCCAGCGATATCCGCATCGCAGCAACAAGCGCCCGCATGAACGCGGCTTTCATCAAACTGGGCCTGTCCAGCTGCGACATGGGCACCAGCTATTTCCTGCCGCGTCTGGTCGGCGCCAGCCTGGCCGCCGAACTGATGATGACCGGCCGTTTTATCCACGCCGATCGCGCACTGGCCACCGGGCTGGTGAGCCAGGTGGTGCCCGATGCCGAACTGGAAGCCGCTGGCGAAGCGCTGGTTGCTGAAATGCTCGCCACCTCCCCCATCGGCCTGCGGATGACCAAGGAGGGCCTGGGCACTTCGATCGACGCGCCCAGCCTGGAAGCCGCCATCGCCATGGAAAACCGCAATCAGCTGATGTGCGCAGCCAGCGATGATTTCAAGGAAGGCCTGGCCGCGTTCATGGAGAAGCGCCCGCCGAATTATTTGCGCTAGAGTGATTTCAAGTGAAATGGCACATTTCACGACTTGGAAATCACGACAAACCAACAGTCTAGGCCCCGATGCGGGCGATGAGGCCGATGGGATCACCCCGCTTCACCTGCTCCCACCGTTTCAGGGCGGCTTCGCTGCAATAGCGGCTTTCGCCCAGATCGGCGCGGTTGCCGCCCCTGGTGGCCGGCACGCCCGCGCGAACGGCGCCGCTGTGCAGCGCCACCACCACTCGCACTGGGCCGGCCCGCGTTTCGATCAGGCCGCAAACCCCGGGTTGGCCATCGGCATCGAGCCCGGCCAGCGGAGCCAGCAAGGTGGCGTTGGCATGGCCAGTGGTGCGTAACAGACCCTCTGCGCGGTGCGCAGCGAGCTGCTCTGGCCCAGGCTCAGGCGCGCAGGCGGCAAGTGCAAACAATATCGGAAACAAAGTGCGCATAACTCGCAATAGCAGAACAGGGGCCACCCTGCCCTGCCGGCACATCGTCGCGGGGCCAGTTCAGGCGGGCTGGCTGGCCATCTTCTGCAGCATCTCACCCATCATCTGATGCACCATCTGGATCGCCTTCAATGGCCGCACCATCACCTTGAAATGGGTGATCTGGCCGGCGTCGTTCCAGCTGATCATGTCGATGCCGTTCACCTTGATGCCATTGATGACATTCTGGAATTCGATGATGGCGCTGTTCGGCGCCAGCCATTCGCCGGTGTAGGTGAAGCCTTCACCGCCCAGCACCTTGTCGGCACTGGCGAGATATTTGAACACGATTTCACGGCCCATCTGCGGGGTGTGCACCACCGGGCTTTCGAACACCGCATCAGGGTGCAGCATGTCCCACAACGCCTGATGATCGGGATTTTTCACATGGGCGTGCCAGCGGGCAAGATTTTCAGCGGCGGTCGGCATGAGCAGGCTCCTTTGGCGGGAGCTTAATCCAGTTCAATGGCGCTTCCGCCCTGTCGCAAGCGGCAGGGCCCTATTCGGCGGCTTCGGGCCGGATGGCAGCGTTGCCGGGCAGTTCGGCAATCGGCGCACCGCCGCGCTTGACCCGCAGCCACTGCATCACGCTTTCGATGCCAAGATAAACCACCGGCGTGATGAACAGGGTGAGCACCTGGCTGACCACCAGGCCACCCATCACCGCAATGCCCAGCGGCTGGCGCAGTTCGGCGCCGGCACCAAGGCCCAGCGCCAACGGCGCAGCCCCGGCCATCGCAGCAAACGTGGTCATCATGATCGGTCGGAAGCGTTTGGCAGCGGCTTCGCGGATGGCATAAACCGGGGTCCAGCCATGAGCGCGTTGCCCGGCCAGCGCAAAATCGATCATCATGATGGCGTTTTTCTTGACGATGCCGATCAGCAGCACGACGCCGATGATGCCGATCACGTCCAGCGGCATGTCGAACAGCCACAGGAAGGCGACCGCACCGATGCCAGCGGCTGGCAGGCCCGAAAGGATGGTGATCGGGTGGACGAAGCTTTCATACAGCACGCCCAGCACGATGTAGATGACGATGATCGCCGCGAGGAACAGGATCGGCATCGATTTGGTCGAAGCTTCAAACTGCTGGGCGTTGCCGCCCAAGGCGCCTGACACGCTGGCAGGTTGGCCGATATCCACCGAAGCCGCTTCGATCAAGGGCTTGACCTCGCTCAGCGCCACGCCGGGCATCAGGTTGAACGCCAGCGTGACGGCGGGCAGCTGGCTCTGGTGCGAAATGGTCAGCGGTGCGCCGCCGATGGTAATGCGCGATACCGCCGACAGCGGCACCAGCGCGCCGGAACTGCCGCGCACATTGAGGCGGCCAATCGCATCAGGATTGGTCTGATCGCGCGGATCAATTTCCATGATCACCTGATAATCTTCGGCGTCGGTGTAGATGCGGCTGATCTGCTGGTTGCCATAGGCCGCCAGCAGCACGCGGCGCACCGCCTCCACCGGCACGCCAAGCCGGGCGGCGGCGTCGCGGTCAACTTCGACATACGCCTGACGGGCCCCGCGCTGATAATCGCTGTTCACATCCACCAGGCCGGGAATGCCGCGCATCGCCTGCTCCAGCCTTGGTGCAAAGGCATAAAGCTCATCCTTGTCCACCGCCGAGATGGTGTATTGATAGTTGGTCGGCGAAGGACGGCCGCCCAGTTGCAAATTCTGCTGCACGTTGGGGAAAGCGGCATAGCCGGGAATGCCTCCCGTGGCCTTGCGCAGCCGGGCCAGCACGGTTTCGATGTCATCGCGCTCGTCGCGCGGCTTCAGCGGCGCAAACAGTCGGCCACTGCTCGATCCGCCAAGGCCCAGGATGGCGTTGACGCGCGCAACGGCGGGATCGTCCTGCACGATCTTGGCGGCGATGGCGTGTTTCTTGGCCATTTCATCATAGCCGAGATCGGGGGCGCCTTCGGTGCCGAAGAAGATGATGCCGGTATCCTCGGCCGGGAAAAAGCCCTTGGGCACGGCCATGAAGCCCCAGGCTGCCACAGCGATGGAAACCACAGTAAAACCGCCGACAACCTTGCGGTGCTGCAGCGACCAATCGAACGCCTTGAGATAACGCGCGGTCAATCGGGCAAAGCCCGCCTTGGTAATGCGCGCAACCCGGCCCGGTTCCTGATGGCCGGATTTCAGCAGGCGCGCCGCCACCATGGGAATCAAGGTCAGCGACAAGACCGCCGACACCGCGATGGAGATGGTCATGGTCACGGCAAATTCGCTGAACAACCGGCCGATGATGCCGCCCATGAACAGCAGCGGGATGAACACGGCAACCAGGCTGACCGAGATCGACACCACGGTGAAGCTGATCTCGTTGGCGCCGATGATGGCGGCGCTGCGCGGGTCTTCGCCGTCTTCGGTGTGGCGCACGATGTTTTCCAACACCACGATAGCATCATCGACAACGAAGCCCGTCGCCAGCGTCAGCGCCAGCAGCGACAGGTTGTTGAGCGTGAAACCAAAGAAATACATGCCGGCAAATGTGCCGATGGCAGCGACCGGCAGCACGATCGCCGGAATGAAGGTGGCACGCGCATCCCCCAGCACCAGATAGATCACCAGAATGACCAGGAAGGCAGTGCCGACCAGCGTTGCCTGCGCGTCGAACACGCTTTCGCGGACCGATTCCGAACGGTCGAGAATCTCGCTGATGTCCACCGACGCCGGCATGGCTTCGCGCACCGACGGCAGCACGGCGCGCACATTGTCCACGAGTTGCACGACATTGGCACCGGGCTGGCGGCTGACAGCCACGGTGAGCGAGGGCTCGCCATTGAAGCGGGCGCCGCCGCGCAACCGTTCATAGCTGCTGATCACGCTGGCGACATCGCCCACCCGCACCGGCAGGCCATTCCGGTTGGCGATGATGATATTGGCAAATTCGGCCGGCTTTTCGAGGTTGCCCGAAGCGTCGAGCACATAGGTTCGCGCGCCGCCCGTGATCGATCCGACGGCAATATTGCTGTTCGCGGCGGACACTGCCGAGCGCAGATCGTCCACCGTCAGGTTACGGGCGGCCAGCGCGGCGGGATCGAACTGAATCCGCACGGCGTAACGGCGATCGCCAAAGGTCTGCACCTGGCCTGCGCCAGGCAGCGTGGAAATGCGCGGCACCAGCAGATTGTCGACCAGGGTCTGCAGATCGTTCAGCGCCCGTGTCTTGTCGCGCACCGAATAGATGATCACCGGGGAATCAGCCGGGTTGCTCTTGCGGAAGCTGGGCGGGCTCGGCATTTCCGGCGGCAGCCGGCGGGTGACGGCCGAAAGCACCGACTGCACATCAAGCGCCGCGGAATCAATGTCGCGATCAAGCGCGAACTGCACGGTGATCTGGGTGGAGCCGGTGCTGCTGGACGAGAGCACCTGTTCAATGCCGGCCACCGTCGACAATTGGCGTTCGATGGGGGTCGCCACCGACGCCGCCATGATGCCGGGGTTGGCGCCGGGCAGGCTGGCTTCGATCTGGATGGTGGGCAAATC
>NZ_JANPML010000209.1:0-3328 GCF_031422795.1 Sandarakinorhabdus sp. | reverse complement strand
GCACGTCGTCGGGGCGGAAGGTGAAATCATGGGCGGAGATGCTGCCCTTGGTGGTGAGCAGCACCAGCCGCCGCACCTCGCCGATGCTGGCGTGAAACGCAGCCCAGTAGGCGTGGCTGGTGATGGCGACGTGATCGATATAGTCCATCGCCGTGCGGCGGACGCGGGCATCGTCCCAGTGGAAGCCGAGCGGTTCGATCAGATCGACGGGGACGCCCAGGCAGGCGCCGAGCCGCAGCACCGCGCCGACATTGCCGGCGATTTCCGGTTCAAACAGCGCGATGCGCATGGGCAAACCTTGGGGCGGGCCTTGGTTGCGGGTTTGGGGTCTGTCCTACACGGGCAAGGCCTGTCATCATCGCCTCGCCCCGGATTGTTGTTGGGGGCGTGGGTTTGGGGCGTGGACGCGCCCCAAACACGCGAGATGCGTCAAAACTGTCAAAACTTCCCGCCGGAAACGGCCCACACGGGGCCGCTTCAGCGCAGATTGCCCACTGCGCGCTGGATGCGTTTGCAGGCTTCTTCCAGCAATTCGTCCGACGTCGCATAGCTGATGCGGAAGGCGGGCGATCCGCCGAACGCCGCGCCGTGGACGACGGCAACGCCTTTGGCTTCGAGCAGGTGGGCTGCGACCGGCGGCTGTGTTCGGGATTTGCCGCTGGCCCCCGCGCGCCGGTTCTGACATGCGGATCGCGCAAGGAGGACGGACCATGACGAGACGGCCAGGCACCGCCCGATGACCCCGCGTGAACTGATCGGCGAAGCTGAAGTGCCAGGCGGGCCGCCGTTGCGGCTGTTCCGGCGGGGCGGCGATTTCATGATCGTGCTGGAACGCAACGAATTGATGAGCACCCGGATGCATGGCTCTGAAGTCGCGCTGGGCACCATGGCGTGCGATCGGCTGGCCAGCCACAAGGCGCCGCATCTGCTGATTGGCGGCTATGGCATGGGCTATACGCTGCGGGCCGTGCTCGGCCGGCTGGCGGCAAATGCGCGGGTGACCGTGGCCGAACTGGTGCCGGGCATCATCGATTGGGCGCGCGGGCCGATGGCGGCGGTAACCAACGGATGCCTGGATGATCCGCGCGTGACGCTGACCATGGGCGATGTTGCCGCCACCATGGCGCAGGCCACGGCGGCCTATGATGCGATCCTGCTGGATGTCGATAATGGCCCGGACGGGCTGACCCGCGCCGCCAATGACGGCATCTACAGCCACCGCGGGCTGGCCGATGCGCGGACGGCGCTGCGGCCCGGCGGCGTGCTCGCCATCTGGTCGGCTGCGCCGGATACGGCGTTCGGGCGGCAATTGGAACGCGCCGGCTTTGCGGTGGAAACCGTGCCGGTGCGGGCGCGCGAGAATGGCAAGGGTGCCACGCACATCATCTGGTTCGCCACGAAACGCTGAGCTCAACCCGGCTGCGGCAACCCGCCGGTCTGCCGCAGTGCTTCGCCCAGCGCCAGGCCAGCGGACATGGCAAGGTTGAGCGAGCGAACAGCCTCACGCATCGGCAGACGGATGCGACCGCCACAGGCCGCGTGGACGTGCGGCGGCGCCCCGGCGCTTTCCTTGCCCAACAACAGCACATCATCGGCGCGAAAGGCGAAATCATAGGCCGAAACGCTGCCCTTGGTGGTGAGCAGGACCAGCCGCGCCGCGCCAATGCTGGCCTGAAACGCATCCCAATCGCGGTGCCGGGTCACGCTGACATGATCAATATAGTCCATCGCCGTGCGGCGCACGCGGGCATCATCCCACGCAAACCCCAGCGGCTCGATCAGATCGACGGGCACGCCCAGGCACGCCCCCAATCGCAGCACCGCACCGACATTGCCGGCGATTTCCGGCTCGAACAGCGCGATGCGCATGGCTCAGACCAGGTTGTTCACGGCCCGCTGAATGCGCTTGCAGGCTTCTTCCAGCAGCGCATCCGACGTCGCATAGCTGATGCGGAAAGCTGGCGAGCCGCCAAAGGCTGCGCCGTGGACGACGGCAACCCCTTCGGCTTCGAGCAGGTAGGCCGCCACGGCTTCATCGTTGGTGAGCACGGTGCCGGTTGGCGTCTTCTTGCCGATCAGGCCGCTGCAATCGGGATAGACATAAAAGGCGCCTTCGGGGCGCGGGCAGATCAGGCCGGGCGTCTGGTTCAGCATGCTCACCACCAGGTCGCGGCGGCGCTGGAAGGCGGCGTTGCGTGTCGCAAGGAAGCTCTGATCGCCGTTCAGGGCCGCAACTGTGGCCGCCATCGAGATCGAGCAGGGGTTGGAGGTGCTCTGCGATTGCAGCTTGGCCATCGCCTTGATGATCCACGCCGGGCCGCCGGCAAAGCCGATGCGCCAGCCGGTCATGGCATAGGCCTTGGAAGCGCCGTTCACGGTGAGTGTGCGATCGTACAGGCCGGGCTCGATCTCGGCCAAGGTGCCGAATTCGAAATCGTCATAGACGATATGTTCGTACATGTCGTCGGCCAGCACCAGCACCTGGGGATGGCGCATCAGCACGGCGGTGAGAGCCTTCAGTTCGGCGCGCGAATAAGCAGCGCCAGTCGGGTTGGACGGCGAATTGAAGATGAACCAGCGCGTTTTGGGCGTGATCGCCGCTTCCAGTTGCGCCGGAGTCAGCTTGAAACCCTGCGCCACGCCGCACTGGATCACCACCGGGGTGGCGCCGGCGAGCAGCACGATATCGGGGTAAGACACCCAATAGGGTGCCGGGATGATCACCTCATCGCCGGGATCAAGCGTGGCCAGCAAGGCGTTGAAAATCGTGTGCTTGCCGCCGCTATTGATGCTGATCTGATCTAGGCCGTAATCCAGATTGTTGTCGCGCTTGAACTTGGCCTGCACCGCCGCCTTGCACTCCGGCGTGCCATCCACACCGGTGTATTTGGTCTGGCCGGCCCGGATGGCGGCGATGGCGGCTTCTTTCACGAAATCCGGCGTATCGAAATCCGGCTCACCAGCGCCCAGCCCGATGATGTCGCGGCCCTGGCGCTTCAACTCCGCCGCCTTGTTGGTCACCGCGATGGTGGGTGACGGCTGGATGCGATTGACGGCGGCAGAGGTGCGTTGCATGCGGGATTCCTTTTGCAGGGCAGCCCTTAAGGGGGCCGCTGCGGCTGTGCAATGTTGGATTGCCATCAGAACGGCAGCGACAGCCGGTTTATTCCCGCCACGGCAGGCTATCGGGAATTTTTCAGCCCTGCTAGCCGCCCATGCGGCGGATGTGATGCCACAGCCGTTCCACCAACCGGTCGTGCGGATCCCAGCCCAACACGTCCATGGGGTTTTCCACGAACGGTGACAGGCCGTTGATATCGTGGAAACG
>NZ_JANPML010000208.1:0-7390 GCF_031422795.1 Sandarakinorhabdus sp. | reverse complement strand
CCGTCTTCAGTGTCGCGCATCGGCAGCAGCGCCAGCGGGCCCGACGGGTAGAACAGTTCGCAGGCGATATTTTCGTGCGGCACCGTGTGCGCCACCATGGTGATCAGCGCGGCATGATCATATTGCCAGGTCGAAAGCGGGATGCCGGCGGCTTCGCGGGTGGCCGATCGGCGACCGTCGCAGGCCACCACCAAAGGTGCCTTGAACACGCGGCCATCGGCCAGGGTGAGGGTGGCGGCGTGTTTGTCGCGGGCCAGATTGGTGACCTTGACCGGGGCGAGCAACGTCACTTCCGGGCAGGCCCGAACCGCGCGCAGCAGGCCGGTGCGCAGCCAGCGGTTTTCCACCATCGTGCCGAGCGGGTCATTGCCCTCGCCGGCATCGAAATGCAGGAACTGCGGGTGGGCGGCATCCGTCACGCGGATCTCGCGGATCGGGCAGCCATGGGTATCGAGGATATCGCCCAGCCCCAGCGCGCGCAGCATGCGGGCCGAAGCACTGGCCACGGCGGTAGCGCGACCATCGAATGCCGGCAACGTTGTGCTTTCGAGATCCTGAGCATCGACGACGATGCTCGTCACTTCGTGCCTGGCCAGGGCCAGCGCCAGCGTGGCGCCAACCAGGCCGCCACCGATGATGATTACGTCTGCATCCATCGTCATGCTCAGCGTTCTAGCCCAACGCCGCGATTCCCCCAAGCGGACATGATGTCCGGGGTAGCGCTGGCTTCGCTCGGGGTTTCGCTCGGGTTTTCCTTGACCCAAACCCGGCGCTGATTCATTTTAGAGCAGTGCCCAAATGGTGAACATCCAGCGGACACCGAAGTTTCCCCCCGCGAAAGGCGCAACCGCAATGGCCACTCGGGCAGCATCTGCCCCCAAGCCCAGCAGCACTGGCGGACCGGCGTGGCTGGTGCGGCTGCGTGTGGCGCTGGTGCTGGGCCTTCGCATGGCAGCGCGCGTTGCGGCTGGTGCTGCCGTTGCGCTGATCGGCGTGGCGCTGGTGCTTGCCCTGTTGAGCTATTCACCGGCTGATCCGTCGTTCAACACCGCAACCGCGCGTGCGGCCGGCAACTGGATGGGCACGATCGGCGCGCATATCGCCGATGTGTTGCTGCAACTGGCGGGCTGGCCGGTCCTGCTGCTGGCGCCAGCGTTGCTGCTCGCCGGCTGGCGGGTGGCGCGCGATGAAGACGTGCCGGTGGCGCGCATGGCGGGCGCCAGCCTGGGCGGTGTGGCGCTGTTGTCGTTTGCGGCCGGCGGATTCGGCCTGTCCGACATGGGCGCACCGGCTGGCCCCGGTGGTCTGCTGGGCCAGAGCCTGGCCGCCATTGCCGCCAGTGTCGAAGCCATTCCGGAACTGGCAGACGTGTCGGTGGGCACATTCCTGGCCATATTGCTGGCGCCGCTTGGGCTGGCGTTTCTGGCCTGGGGCAGCGCCATCAGCCGCGAAGCCGTGGGAGACGCCATCGCTGCCGGCCAGCGCCTGTGGAACCCCGATGCCGAAGCCGAGCCCGGCAGCCTGAACCTGCCCAAACCCACGCGCCCGCGCCCCAAGGCCGAAGCCGAATTGACCAGCGACCCCGAGCCCGGCCCGCTGGTGGTGCTGGAGCGGCCCGAACGCACGGGCCGCAGCGAACGGGTGGTGCGCGACAAGCAGAAATCGTTCGATCTGGGTGATGCCTCGGTGCTGCCGGGGCTGGACCTGTTGGCGCCGCCGCCATCGGCACCGCGCGCCCGTGTTGATGCCGCTGCGCTGGAACAGAATGCCCGGCTGCTGGAAGGCGTGCTGGAAGATTTCGGGGTGCGCGGCCGCATCGGCGAAGTGCGCCCCGGCCCGGTCGTCACCATGTATGAACTGGAACCGGCGCCGGGCATCCGGGCCAGCCGGGTTATTGGCCTGGCCGACGACATCGCACGATCGATGAGCGCGCAATCGGCGCGCGTCGCCGTGGTGCCGGGCAAGAACGTGATCGGCATCGAACTGCCCAACCCGGTGCGCGAAACCGTGTCGCTGTCGGAACTTTTGGGCAGCGCCGATTTCGACAGCCGATCGGTCACGCTGCCGCTGGTGCTGGGCAAGGATATTGCCGGCGTGCCGGTGGTTGCCGATCTGGCGCCGATGCCGCATCTGCTCATCGCCGGCACCACCGGTTCGGGCAAATCGGTCGGCCTCAACGCCATGATCCTCTCGCTCTTGTATCGCATGACCCCGGCCCAGTGCCGGCTGATCATGATCGATCCCAAGATGCTGGAACTGAAGATGTACGACGGGATCCCGCATCTGCTGGCCCCCGTTGTTACCGACCCACCCAAGGCCATCCGCGCGCTGAAATGGGCGGTGGAGCAGATGGAAGATCGCTATCGCAAGATGAGCGAGCTCAACGTCCGCAGCCTCGCCAGCTTCAACCAAAAGGTGAAAGAGGCGCAGGCCGCCGGCAAGCCGTTTGTGCGCCGCGTGCAGACCGGGTGGGACCCGGAAACCGAAATGCCGATCATTGAAGAGGAAGTGCTCGATTTCGAGCCGATGCCGCTGATCGTGGTGGTGGTCGACGAACTGGCCGATCTGATGATGACGGCCGGCAAGGAAGTCGAATTCCTGATCCAGCGCATCGCCCAGAAAGCGCGCGCCGCCGGCATCCACTTGATCATGGCCACCCAGCGCCCGTCGGTTGACGTGATTACCGGTGTCATCAAGGCCAATCTGCCGACCCGCATCAGTTTCCAGGTGACCAGCAAGATCGACAGCCGCACCATCCTGGGTGAACCCGGTGCCGAACAGCTGCTGGGCAAGGGCGACATGTTGTGGATGGCTGGCGGCAAGCTGGTGCGCGTGCACGGCCCGTTCGTTTCGGATGGCGAAGTGGAGGCCGTAGCCGATTTCTGGCGCGCCCAGGGCGTGCCGGACTATGTCGACGCCGTCACCGAAGAACCAGCCGACATGGATGGCCAGCTCGATCTGGCCAGCGCCGGCCTGACCGGTGGGCGCGGCGGCGATGAGGAAGCCGACATCTATGCCAAGGCCATCGATGTGGTCGCCAAGGCACAAAAGGCCAGCACCAGCTTCATCCAGCGCCATCTGCGCATCGGCTACAACAACGCCGCCCGCCTGATCGAGCGTATGGAGCAGGACGGCTTTGTCAGCCGCCCCGATCATGTTGGCCGGCGTGAGGTGCTGATTGATGAGTTTGGCCAGCGGCGTTAACGGCTTGGCAGACGAATCGATATGTGATTCAATGCCATCAAAAGGATGGTTTGATGTCTCTAGATGCCCGCCAGCGCGAAATTGACCGAAATTTCGACTTTTTTCTAAGTCAGTTCAGGCAGTTGGACGAAGGCCATCGGGGTGAGTATGTCTTGCTCCGCCATCAACAGATCATTGGCTTCTATGACCGTGTTGAAGATGCAGCCTCCGACGCGCAGCAACGTTTTGGCGATCACCTCTATTCGATCCAGATTGTTGAGCCAGAGCCCGTTGACCTGGGCTTTGTAACGCGTGCCTGAGATCAGCGGTGTCCATGATGGACGCCAGATTTTGGTGCCCATTGTTCTGGTGGGCGGCACTGGCCAGGCAGTGAACATGGTAGAGGCAACCGCCTTGCTCGATACCGGCGCCTCATTGACAGCAATTGCCCCGCAGCTTGCCGACGCCATGGGACTCACCCCCGTAGGCAGACGCATATTGGACACGGCTGCGGGTACAAGGCGAGCCAACGCTTATAATTTTACTCTTGGGTTTCGGATGGCGTCGGAAGGCGGGCTGGCGCAACCGCCGCTGTTTCTGCCAAGTGAGATCTATGGGATCGATTTCACCAAAGGCATCGCCTTCGAAGTTTTGATAGGCATGGATATATTGTCGAAGGGCGATCTCCGCGTCGATCGTCAGCGCAATTGGCGCTTCCGCTTCTAGGCGCGCAGGAACAGCCCCACGGTCAACCCCAGGCCGATGACAATCACGGCGATCTTCAGCGCCTTTTCCGGCACCACTGCCAGCGCCCGCGCGCCAACATAGCCGCCGGCCATCGCGCCGACGCCAACCACCAGCGCGTGCATCCAGGCGACATTGCCGGTGAACGCAAACAGGATGGCAGCCGTGGTGTTGGACAGCGAGACCAGCACGTTCTTGGTGCCGCCCGCATTGCGCACGGCCAGGCCGGCAATGGTCAGGCTGGCCAGAGTCATGATGCCGGCGCCGCCGCCAAAGAAACCGCTGTAGATGCCGATCGTCGATTGGGTGAGCACGGTCACCCAGGCTGGCGGCGGCGGCTTGTCGACGGCCTGCTTTGGGCCAAAACTGCCCCAGGCAAACACGGCGGTGGCCAGCAACACCAGCCACGGCACCATGGCAGCAAAAACATGTGTGGGCGTGGCGTTGAGCAGCAGCGCGCCGGCCACCCCACCAATAAGCGCAATGGCGGCCAGTGCCTTGAACGACAGGCGTTCGGCCCCGGCCACCAGCTTGCGGCCGGCAATGCCCGTGGTGATCTGGCCGGGAAACAGCGCCATGGTGGAGGTGATATTGGCCAGCTTTGGATCAAGCCCGGCGGCGATCAGGGCCGGCAGGGTGATGAAACTGCCGCCGCCGGCCAGCGCATTTTGGGCGCCCGCCCACAGGCCCGCGCCCAGCAACAAGGCCAGCATCGCCGGATCAGAGAATAACAGCGCCGAGCCCATGATGGCTGCGGCTGTTCCCGGAAAAGCGCCGGATTGGCAACAGAAATCACAGGCTTCGCCGCTGAGCCGGCTTGGCGCGGCGCTGCTTTCACGATAGTTTGCACCCCGACATGCAAATTTCGCGCCAATTGGCGGGAGCAGATTCGATTATGGCCGAAACCGACGTGATGGAACAACACGAACAGCAGCGCGAGCAATCGGGCAGTCCTGTGCTGCGCGGGCTTTCGGTTGATGGCATCGGCAAGAAATATGACAATCGCGTTGTGCTGCGCGACGTGTCGCTGTCGGTGCGGCGCGGCGAGGTTGTCGGCCTGCTCGGCCCCAATGGCGCCGGCAAGACCACCTGTTTCTATTCGATCATGGGCCTGGCGATGCCGGATTCGGGTCGCATCCTGCTGGATGGCCACGATATCACCGGCCTGCCGATGTATCGCCGCGCCGCGCTGGGCCTGGGCTATCTGCCGCAGGAAACCAGCATCTTCCGCGGCATGACGGTGGAACAGAACATCATGGCCGTGCTGGAAGTAGCGGAGCCCGATGGCCGCGCCCGCGCCGCCCGGCTGGAGGAATTGCTGGGCGAATTCAACATAACCCGCCTGCGCAGCGCCCCGGCGATGGCGCTTTCCGGCGGGGAGCGCCGCCGGGTCGAAATCGCCCGGGCGCTGGCCGCCAACCCGTCGATCATGCTGCTCGATGAGCCGTTTGCCGGGATCGATCCCATCTCCATTGCCGATATCCGCGCGCTGGTGGTGCAATTGCGTGCGCGCGATATCGGCGTGCTGATCACCGATCACAATGTGCGCGAAACGCTGGAAATCGTGAACCGCGCCTGCATCATCTATGATGGCCGCGTGCTGTTCGAAGGCACGCCGGAAGCGCTGGTGGCCGATGAAACCGTGCGCCGCGTCTATCTGGGTGAGGATTTCAGCCTGTGAGACAGATGAGCGCCTGACATGGGCTTGGGGCCGCGTCTTGAGCTAAGGCAATCGCAGCAGCTGGTGATGACCCCCCAGCTGCAGCTGGCGATCAAACTGCTGACGCTGACCAATGTCGAACTGGAAGGCTGGATCGCCGAGGAGATGGAGCGCAACCCGCTGCTCGCCGGCGGCGATGCCGCTGAACCGCAGGAGCCGGCGGGGCCAAGCGGAGTCGATGCGCCGCCTGATGCACTGCCTGCAGTTGACGATGCGAGCAGCGCCGGGCTGGAAGCCTTGCTGCGCGATGGCAGCGGCGGCGGCGATGAAAGCGGGCCGCTGGACGCCGATTTCACCGGTGAGCGTTTCCACCATGATTGCGAATCCGACCAGCCCGCCGATTGGGGCGAACGCGCGGCGCAAGCCAGCGGCGAGGACGCCGGCCCGGATTTCGAGCGCATGGCCGGCGGCGAGGCCGGGCTGACCGAAGTGCTGGAGGCACAGGCCACCGCCCGTTTTGACGGCATTGAACTGGCCATCGCGCGTTTCATCATCGATGGGCTGGATGAAGCCGGCTATCTGGTCGAGCCGCTGGCGGAGATTGCCGATCGGCTGGACGTGTCGCCGGCGCGGGCCGAAGCGGTGCTGCGCGAGGTGCAGATGTTCGATCCGACCGGCGTTGCGGCGCGCAGCCTGTCGGAATGCCTGATCGCCCAGGCCCGCGCGGCCGATCGCTGCGACCCGGCAATGGAAAAACTGCTGAACAATCTCGATCTGGTGGCGCGCGGCGACATGGCCGGCCTGATGCGGCTGTGCAAGCTGGACCGCGAGGATATCGTGGACATGATCCGCGAGCTGAAATCCTATGATCCCAAGCCCGGCCTGCGTTATGCCGGCGAAGCGGCAACACCAGTGGTGCCCGATGTGTTCGTGACACGCGGCGCCGATGGCGGCTGGCAGATCAGCCTGAATCAGGCGACGCTGCCGCGCCTGATCATCGATCGCGATTATCACAGCGAACTGGCCGTCGGGGCCGACAAGGCCACCCACGGCTTCCTCAACGAATGCGTGGCCAGCGCCAACTGGCTGCTGAAGGCGCTCGATCAGCGCGCCCGCACCATCGTCAGGGTGGCCACAGAAATCGTGCGCCTGCAGCAGGGGTTTTTCGAACAGGGCGTGAGCCAGCTGAAGCCACTCACCCTGCGCCAGGTCGCCGACCTTATCGAAATGCACGAATCGACCGTCAGCAGAGTCACCAGCAACAAATATCTACTGTGCGATCGCGGCCAGTATGAGTTGAAATATTTCTTCACCTCCGGTGTCGGCTCCGGCGATGGCGAAACAGCATCGGCCCTGGCCGTGAAGGACCGCATCGCCCGCCTGATCGCCGCCGAGGGCGAAGATGTGTTGTCGGACGACAAGCTCGTCGAACTGCTGATTGGCGAAGGCTTCGATATCGCGCGGCGCACCGTGGCCAAATATCGCGAGGCACTGGGGCTTGGGTCGTCGGTGCAACGCCGCCGGGCGCGGGCGCTGCGCGCGGCTTAGGGGTAGCCGGCCTCCGGCGGGGCCAGTTGTTTGGGGTTCGTCGTTCCCCCTTCACCGCCAGTTCAACTGTGCTAGGCAAGGGCAACATTCATGCGCATCCTTGTTTCCTTGCTGGCGATAGCCCTGGCGCTGCTGCCCAATCTGCTTCCCGGCCCGGCCTGGGCGCAGTCCATCCTGCGCGATGCCGAAACAGAGGCCTTTCTGCGGGAGATCTCGCGGCCGCAGGTCGATGCGGCGGGGCTGGATCCACGCAGT
>NZ_JANPML010000207.1:0-11304 GCF_031422795.1 Sandarakinorhabdus sp. | reverse complement strand
TAGGCGGCGGAGCGCTGATAAATCGCCCGGTTCAGGCCCAGCTGCGTGCGGATGCCGCGCGGGGTGAGCGCAAATCCGAGCTTGTCCTTGTCAGCCAGAACCGCTTCCACGGCGGTTTCGGAAACGCTGCCGGTGCCGTGCAGATCGACGTGGATCGACAGCGGCGCGGCGACGCCGATGGCATAGCTCAGCTGGATGGTGCAGCGCTTGGCCAGACCGGCAGCCACGATATTCTTGGCGAGGTAACGGCAGACATAGGCGGCCGAACGGTCAACCTTGGTCGGATCCTTGCCGCTGAAAGCGCCGCCGCCGTGCGGGGCGGCACCGCCATAGGTATCAACGATGATCTTGCGGCCCGTCACCCCGGCGTCACCATCAGGGCCACCGATTTCGAACTTGCCGGTGGGGTTGAGGTGCAAAACCGTCTCGGCGCTGAGGAAGCTGGCCGGCAGCACTTTGGCCAGCACGCCCTTCACATAGGTTTCCAGTTCAGCGAACTTGGCGGCATCACCGCCGGTTTCGCCGTCCTTTTCCCACGGCTTGCAATAATCCGGCGCATGCTGGGTCGAAACGACGATGGCGATGGCCGCCACCGGTACTTCGTTTTCGTACCGCAGGGTCACCTGGCTCTTGGCGTCCGGCTCCAGGAACGGCGCGACGCCGCTGTGACGGTCATCCGCCATCTGTTTGAGGATGCGGTGCGAATAATACAGCGTCGCCGGCATCAGATCCGGGGTTTCATCGGTGGCATAGCCGAACATGATGCCCTGATCGCCGGCGCCTTCATCCTTGTTGCCGCTGGCGTCCACACCCTGCGCGATGTCCGACGACTGCGGATGCAGATGGTTTTCAAAGGTCAGATTCTGCCAGTGGAAGCCCGACTGTTCATAGCCGATGCGCTTCACCGTCTCACGTACGGCGCGCTGGATTTCTTCCTGTGCGCCCGGTTCCCAATTGCCGGCGGTATCGATCATGCCGCGGCCGCGCACTTCGCCGGCCAGCACGACCCGGTTGGTGGTGGTCAGCGTTTCGCAGGCCACGCGCGCTTCGGGATCCTTGCCAAGGAACAGATCGACCACGGCATCGGAGATCTGATCCGCCACCTTGTCGGGATGGCCTTCGGACACGGATTCAGAGGTGAAGATGAAGCTGCTGCGAGTCATGGCGATCAGGCCCTACTGGTAAAGAAGAGCCGTCATACGCACGCCAATCAGCGCGCGCAAGTCACATAACGAAATCTTTATATGATTAATCGATCTCGTTCATACCGTGATGGTGCGCATCGGTCGCGGCGGCGGCGTTGGGCGGTGTCGTTCCAGCAGATGGCCCAGCAGCGCGAGGAATGCTGCAATCACCACCACGGGGTACAGGCCCAGCCGGGTAAACAGGCTTTCCGGCTGCGGCGGCGGCAGGCTGGTGATGATACTGCCGGCCGCACCCTGATCCATCGACACGCGCACCCGGCCAAAACCGTCGACCACGGCGCTGATGCCGGTGGGCGTGGCGCGGGCAACGGGCAGCCGTTCTTCGATGGCACGCAGCCGCGATTGTGCCAGATGCTGCGGCGATCCCCAGGCGCCGAACCAGGCATCGTTGGAGACATTGGCAATCCAGCCCGGCCGATTGCTGTTGTCTGTCACCGCTTGCGGGAAGGCAATTTCGTAACAGATCATCGGCGACACGCTGGTAAAGCCCGGCAGCGCCAGTGTGCGCGGGCCGGGGCCGGGGGCAAAATCAAAATCGCCGGGCACCAGCCGGGCAAGGCCCAGCGGCTCCAGCAACTCGCGCAGCGGCACATATTCGCCCAGCGGCACCAGATGCGCCTTGTCGAATCGGCCAACGATGCGGCCCCCGTTGCCGCCGCCACCGCCCGATATGGCAAACAATGTGTTGGCATAGCGCGCGCTGCCGTCGCGGTTCCGGCTGACGCCTGTGCCGCCGGCCAGCAGCATGTCGGCTCGGCCAATGGCGCTTGTGATGCGCGCCAACGCGGCCGGATCGGTTTCGATCAGATCGTCGATGGCGCCTTCCGGCCACAATATCAGCGTCGGCTTGCGGGGCAGCAACGCGGTGCCGCCGCCGGCTGCTTCGGGGGTGGGCGCGGCCAGGCCAGGCGCCACCTTGTTGCGGAATTCGCCGGTCACCTTTTCGTCGCTTGGCGGCAGCGGCGAATCCACGCCTTCGGTTTCGGTCAACGTGCGCCGCGCCACTTCGGCGCTTTCGATCACCGGACGTCCGGCCTGCGCCACTTCATCCAGCGCAGCGCGGGTAAGGCGGATATAGGTTGCCCGATGGCGATCGGCGGCCGCCGCGTCATAGCGTTCATCCTGGCCGATGCCGGGCTGCACGATCACCAGCGGCGTACCGATGAATTCAGTTTCGGTGATCATGCTGTTGCCCAGCAGCGCCAGCACGCCGGTTCCGGCCAGCGTGGCCAGGCCTGCCGCGCGCCAGCGCCCGGCGCCCTGCACGGCCCAAACCAGCGCCACGCCGCAGGCCAGCGCCAGCATCGAAAGCCCGGCGCTGCCCACCACCGATGCCAGCTGCGCCACCGGCGTTTCCAGCCAGATCGCCCCGATCGGGTTCCAGGCAAAGCCGGTGAGCAGCGTGCCGCGCAACCACTCGGCCAGTGGCCACAGCGCCACCAGCCACAGCGCGCGTGCCGTCGGCTTTTTCGCCAGCCGCGCCGCCAGCCCGGCCGGCAGCGCCACGAACAGCGCCAGATACATCGACAGGCCCACCACGGCGACCCAGCCCAGTTCGGCGGGCATCTTGGCCTGGAAGGTGAAGGCGGTGGCGATCCAGTTCAGCGATACGGCAAACATGGCGGTGCCAAACAGCCAGCCCCGCCCGGCTGCCGCCCAGCCACTGCCTGCCCCGGTCACCAGATGCACCAGCAAGGCCAGGCCGATCACGCCCAGCGGCCATAGATTGAGCGGCGCAAACGCCAGCGCGGTGGCGCCGCCGGCGGCAAGTGCGATAATCAGATTGCGAAGACCCTGCATGGCTGCCGCTGGTAGCCGGCTGCCACGCCCAAGGCCAGTGGCCTTTTGATGATGGCAGCAGCGCGGTGCTGCCGCCGCATTTCGGGATTGGCACAGCGTGCCGCGCCGTGCCACACAGGCCGGCAATGGTCGCCCGCCCGCCTGTCGCACCCCAAACGGATCTGGCTTTGGCACTTTCGGGTGTCACGCTGGCGCTGGGCGGCCATCAGGTGCTGGCCGGTATTGATCTGGCGGTGCCGCAAGGACAGTTCGTGGCGTTGGTCGGCGCATCCGGCGCGGGCAAATCCAGCCTGCTGCGCCTGATCAACCGCATGCTGGAGCCTGATAGCGGCCAGGTGCGCGTGCACGGCGCCGATATCGCCGGCGCTGATCCGATGCAGTTGCGGCGCGGTATCGGCTATGCCGTGCAGGGCGGCGGGCTGTTCCCGCACTGGACCGTGGCCGACAATATCGCCGCGGTACCATGGCTGCTGGGCTGGAAAAAGCCGCAGCGTATGGCCCGCGCCGCCGAACTGATGGCCATGCTGGAACTGCCGCCACATCTGGCGACGCGTTTTCCCGGCGAGCTTTCGGGCGGGCAGGCGAGCCGGGTGGGCCTGGCGCGGGCGCTGGCGGTGAGCCCCAAGCTGCTGCTGCTGGATGAACCGTTCGGGGCGCTTGATCCCGACACGCGCGATGAACTGGGCGATCGCCTGCTGGCGCTGCACCGGGCGCAGGGGCTGACCACGGTGCTGGTCACCCACGATCTGGCCGATGCGCTGCTGCGCGCGGATGTGATGGTGGTGCTGGATAGCGGGCGCATCGTCGCTTGTGGCCCGCCTGCCCAGGTCGCGGCCGATCCGCACCCGGCGGTGCAGAATCTGGTGGCAACACCATTGGCGCAGGCGCGCGCGTTGTCGTTCCTTGGGGCGGGAATGGGCCCCAATTCATGACGATCGCCGGCTGGGAAACCCTGCCATCGGCGCTGGCCGCGCATCTGGCGATCAGTGCGGCCGCGCTGGCTCTGGCGCTGCTGGTGGCGACGCCATTGGTGCTGTTGATGCCGGGCCGCCCGTGGTTGCGGCGCATGGTGATGGGGCTGGCCAGCGTGGTGCAAACCGTGCCGGCATTGGCGCTGCTGGCGCTATTCTTCCCGCTGCTCGTGCTGTTCCGCAATCTGACCGGCCTGCCGGTGCCGTCGCTGGGCCTGTTGCCGTCGCTGCTGGCGCTGGCGCTCTATGCCCTGCTGCCGTTGCTGCGCGGCGGTGCGGGCGGGTTGGCCGCCGTGCCCGATAGTGTGAGCGATGCCGCCCGCGCCATTGGCATGAGCCCGGCGCAGCGCCTGTTCCATGTCGAATTGTCGTTGGCGGCGCCGGTGGTGATGGGCGGCGTGCGCACAGCGGCGGTATGGACCATTGGTGCCGCCACGCTGGCCACCATGGTGGGCCAGGAAAGCCTGGGCGATCTGATCTTTGCCGGGCTGCAGCTGCAGGATTGGAAACAGGTGCTGCTCGGCTGCTTTGCGGCGGCGACCCTGGCGCTGGTTGCCGATGGTGCGCTGGGCTGGGTTCAGGCCGGTATCGCGCAGCGCCGGCTGGCACCGGCGGCCAAGGGCCTGGCGCTGCTGGTGCTGCTCAGCCTGGGCGTGACCGGCTGGTGGCTGAACAGCCGCCCGGATACCACTGCGCGCCCGGTGCTGATCGGCACCAAGACCTTTTCCGAACAATATATCCTGGCCGAACTGATCGCGGCCGATCTCAAACACGATGGGGTTGCCACCGGCGTGCGCTCCGGGCTCGGTTCGGGCATCGCCTTCAAGAGCCTGGCAGCCGGCGGCATCGACATCAGTATCGATTATACCGGCACATTGTGGACCCAGGCGCTGGAACGCACCGATGTGGTGCCGCGCGAACAGATGCTGCCCATCGTCACCCGCGAATTGAAGGCGCGGTACGGCGTGACCGTGGCGGCGCGGCTGGGGTTTGAAAACGCCTATGCGCTGGCGATGCGCCGCGCCGACGCAACCAGACTGGGCGTGCGCAACATTTCCGATCTGGCCCGCGTCTCGGGCAAATTGAAGCTGGCCACCGATCTGGAATTTCTGTCGCGCAGCGAATGGGCTGGCTTGCGCCAATCCTATGGGCTGCAGTTTGCCAGCATGCGCGCCTTCACGCCGGTGCTGATGGTGGCGGCGCTCAAGGACGGTGCTGCAGACGTCATCACGGCCTATAGCAGCGATGGCGCGCTGGCCGGGGCTGATATCGTGCTGCTCATCGACGATCGCGCGGCGCTGCCGGCCTATGATGCGCTGTTGCTGGTGGCGCCGGGTCGTGACGATCTGGTCAGGCGGCTGGCGCGTTATGAGGGCCGTATTTCGGTGGACAAGATGCGTGTCGCCAATTGGCAGGCTGATCGCCCAGCCAACAAGCGCAGCCCGGTTGAAGCCGCGCAATGGCTGGCAAAGGAAACCGGCTTGCAGCGATGATCCAGCCGGGCCAAGCTGCGACCATGAAAAAGCTCCTCCTTGCCCTGTTGTTGCTCATCGCTGCGCCGGTATTTGCCGGAGCGCCAGCTGACCTCCACGCGCTGTTTGGCGATTGGCGACGCTTCCATGCCGGAGCGGGCGGGGTGCCCGATTACACGCCGCCCGCCGTCGCCGCCCGCGCCGAAGCGCTGAAGGGCTTCGAGGCGAAACTGGCCGCCATCGACACCAAGGGCTGGAGCGCCGCCGACAAGGTGGATTGGCAATTGGTGCAAGCCGAAATGAACGGCCTGAAGTTTGATCTGGAAGTGGCCCGGCCATGGCTGCGCGATCCGGCCTGGTATCTCAGCCTGTGGGGCGCCCAGAGCGACACGCCCGATCATGAAGGCCCTGTCCACGCCGCGCCAATCGAACTGTGGCGTTACACATTCCCCTTGAGCAAGCCCGACGCCGCCAGACTGGCCGGCGAACTGGCGCATATCCCGCCACTGCTGGCCCAGGCGCGCGGCAATCTGACCGGCAATGCGGCCGATCTGTGGAATGCCAGCCCGGTGACGCTCGCCGAACAGGAAGCGGCGCTGGTCGGCCTTGCCGCCAAGGTGAAAGGCGACCGCGTGGCTGAACGCCGCGTTGCCGAGGCACTGACAGCGACGCGCGAATTCATCGCCTGGGTGAAGGCCGAAGCGCCGAAGAAAACCGGGCCTTCCGGGGTCGGCATCGAAGCCTACAACTGGTATCTGAAATATGTGCAGCTTTCGCCCTACACGTGGGAACAGGAAGTCGCGATCCTGAGCCGCGAACTGGCCCGCGCCCACGCCGGCCTGCGGCTGGAGGAAAATCTCCACAAGACAATGCCGCAGCTGTCCATGCCGGCCAATCAGGCCGAATGGGAGGCCAAGAGCCTGGCCGACATCGACCATTTCATCAGCTTCATGGACAAGACCGGCGTCGCCACCATCCAGCCCTACATGCAGCCGGAACTGGCCAAGCGCATCGGCAAGTGGGTGCCGCCCGAACAGCAGAATTTCTTCCACATCGCCCAGGGCCGCGCCCCCAACAGCCTGTTCGCGCATTTCTACCACTGGTGGGATCTGGCCGAGATGGTGGTGGCACCGCACCCCTCGCCGATCCGGCGCGGGCCGCTGCTCTATAACATCTGGGTCAGCCGCGCTGAAGGCAACGCCACGGCGATGGAAGCCATGATGCTGGATGCCGGCCTGTTCGACAACAAGCCGCGGACGCGCGAAGTGGTGTGGATCATGCAGGCCCAGCGCGCCGCGCGCGGGCTGGCCTCGCTCTACGCCCAGGCCAACCAGATCGATCTGAAGGCGGCGATGGCGATGCAGGTCAATCGCACGCCCAACGGCTGGATGAGCCCCGATCTGCCGCTGCTCGGCTTTGAACAGTCGCTCTATCTGCGCCAGGTCGGCTATGGCCCCAGCTACATCACCGGCAAGGCCCAGATCGAACAATTGTTCGCCGAAGTGGCCGAACAGGAACGCGCCGGCCTGCCCGGCGGCACCTTTACAGTGAAGGGCTTTTACGACCGGCTGGGCGGCTACGGCATGATCCCGGTGAGCCTGATTCGCGAGCAGTGGCTGGGTGTGCCCGTCGGCAAGTAGAGCGTGTACACCAACGTCTCAGTGAGAAGCATTCAGAGGTGCCTCCGGCGGCCAGGGGCTGAGCCCCTGGACCCGCTTTCGTTGGGGTGCGCCCAGCGGCGAAACTTGGGCATAGAGGGCGGACAAACAATTGGGTGCAGGCCTCAGGCCTGCCCGCCGGAGGCTCTGCTCGCCTGTTCTTCAACCCTGGTACTACTTCGGCGCCCTCGGGATCAGCATCAACTGCGTCTGCCGGCCATCGATCCAGCGGAAGCTGCTGCCGTTCCAGAAACCATCCACTTCCAGCGGGAAGCGCACTTCGGCATTGCTCCATTCCGGCACCTTGGCCACCGCCGCCAGTTCGATTGACCAGGCCGTGTCGGGATAGATGCGATAGTCACCGCGGCCGGGAATGGGGTTCTGATGTTCCCAATTGCCGATCCATGGTCCGGCGCCGTGGCCGTGGGTGCCGATGCTGTGGGTGTAGATGATCGGGTTGGTGCCGGCCGCAATCGCCTTCTGGCGCGCGGCCATCAGCACTTCGTTGCCGGTGGCGCCGGTTTTGAAGCTGGCAATCAGCGCATCCTGCACTTTGTTTGCCGCCGCCATGCCGGCTTTCAGCCCGGCCGGCGCGTCGGTTTCGCCGGGGCGCAGCACATAGGCCAGTTGCTGCGTATCGGTCTTCAGCCCCAGCATGCCGGCGCAGAAATCGACGTGCAGCAGATCGCCGGGCATGATCACCGGGTTTTCCGGCAGCGTCTGCCGGCCCGGCACGATGCCTGGGGCGTTGGCGCGCTGCACCGTCACCGAAGGCTGGCACCAGGCATCCTGGCGCAGATCGGCCAGCCGTTCGCGATACCACCACACCACATCCTGGGTGGTGGTGACGCCCGGCGTGATCACCTTTTCCGACAGGCCTTCGGGGATCAGCGCGTGGGCGACGCGCATGATGCCGTTATACACGTCCATATCTTCGGGTGTGCGGGTTTCGAGCACGCCCAGCGCCAGGCGTTCGTGGCTTTCCAGCTTGCTCGCCGCCGGGCCCAGCGCGGTCAGCAACTGGCGATGCTCGCCAGCTGAAAGCCCGTTGGCCAGCGCGAAATCCGGGCTGATATTGATGGCGATGCGTTTTGGGTTACGTTCGGCGATCAGTTGCGCGACGCGGCCCCATTGTTCGGGCTGGGCTTCCGGATCCCAGGCCGCCGGGAACAGATCGCCCACCGGATAGCGCGCCACCGCCAGCCGTTCGACGCCCATTTGCGGGCCCCCATTCGCTGATCTATCGAAGAAGATCAGCACCATGCGCCGCCGGGCCGAGGCCCAGGTGGCCGGCAGCATCGTCTTCACCACCGGGTCTTCATTATATTCCGAAGCGACCAGAACCCACATGTCCACGCCCACTTCGCGCATGATCTTGGGCACCACCGTATCGAGCCGCGCCCGCACCAGCCGATCCTGCGCCGCCACCCGATCGCGCAACGACGGCACGGCGGGCCGCTGATAATCCTGCGCGGCAGCAGTGCCCGAGCCTGAAAATGTTGCGGTTGCCAGCAGCAATGCAGTGAACAGCGTCTTCATGCCCGTCTCCCCTTGTTGCGAAGGGTTTAGGACATGCGGCGGGGCTTGTCAGCCCGGCTCAATGATGAAGGAGGGCGCCAGCCGCGGCGCGAAGTTTCGGGGGGTGGTGCTGCCGGGGAGGATTGAACTCCCGACCTCAGCCTTACCAAGGATGCGCTCTACCACTGAGCTACGGCAGCACGGCCCCGCGAACCCGCGTTGCAGCGGGAAGCGGCCCTATGGCCAAGCCCTTCCATACTGTCAAGCGCTGACGGGCGCGGCAGGTTCGGCTATGGGGCGAAACATGACCAAGGAAACCGAAGCACAGGCAAAGGCGCGTGCCGAACGACTGGCCGCAGCGCTGCGAGCGAATCTGCGCAAACGCAAGGGGCTGGGCGATCGTGCCGATCCACTCGTGGATCAGCACCCGCCAAGCAATCTCGGCGATCCGGCGCGCAACCAGCATCCTGCCAAGGATGACAGCGCCGATTAGGCCTTGGCGGCCAGCGCCTTGGCCACGGCTGCCTGCACTTCCGGCGAAGTTGGCGTGGACTTGCTGCCGAACGCGGCAATCAGGCGGCCATCCTTGCCGATCAGATATTTGTGGAAATTCCACTGCGGCGTGTTGGTTTCGCCCAGCGTGTTGGCGGCCCATTTGTAAAGCGGGATGGCCTTGGCGCCTTTCACCACGGCCTTTTCGGTCATCGGGAACTTGATGCCGAACTTGCTCTCGCAGAACTGCTTCACTTCGGCGTTGCTGCCATATTCCTGACCGCCGAAATCGCCCGACGGCACGCCAACCACGGTGAAGCCCTTGGCCTTGTAGCTTTCGTGCAGGGCCTGCAGGCCTTCATATTGCGGGGTGTAGCCGCACATCGACGCGGTGTTGACCAGCAGCACCACCTTGCCCTTGTACTGCGCCATCGGCATCGGCTTGCCGTCGATGGTCTTCACGGTGAACTGGTGCAGGCTTTGCGGCGCGCCAGAGTCCTTTGGCGAGGCGGCCACCAATGCGGTGAGTGCGGCGGCGGCGAGGGTGATGTGCTTCAACATGTGGAGACTCCAATCCATGATCTGGGGCTGCGATACCATGTCGGCGCGCCGCCGCGAAGGTGAAGGGTGACGCAGGGGTTCAGAGCGGCGCGCAGGCCTGTTCCAGCCAGTTCTGTTCCGCCGCATTGGTCAACAGCGGGCCGATTTCGGCGGCGACGCGGGCGTGATAGGCGTTCCACCAGTCGCGTTCTTCGGCGGTGAGCAGCGAAACATCCACCAGCCGGCGGTCGATCGGGGCCAGCGTCAGCTCCTTGAAGCCCATGATCTCACGCTCGGCGCCTTCTGCACTGCGGCGTTCCACCAGCACCAGATTTTCGATGCGGATGCCGTATTCGCCCTGCTTGTAATAACCCGGCTCGTTGGAAAGGATCATGCCGGCCTGCAGCGGTTCATCATTGCCGGGCTGTGCCGACCACGCCGCCGCGATGCGCTGCGGGCCTTCGTGGACGGATAGATAGCTGCCCACGCCGTGGCCGGTGCCGTGGTTGTAATCGAGGCCAGCGCTCCACAGATGCTGGCGGGCCAGCGCATCCAGTTGCACGCCCTTGGTGCCGGCCGGGAAGATGGCGCGGGCCAGCGCGATATGGCCCTTCAACACGCGGGTGAAGCGATCCTGCATTTCCGGGCTGGGCGTGCCAACGATCAGCGTGCGGGTCACATCGGTGGTGCCGTCGCGATACTGGCCGCCCGAATCGACCAGATAGATGCTGTCGCGGTTGATCGGCAGGTTGGTCTCATCACTCACCCGGTAATGCGGCAGCGCGGCGTTGGGGCCGGCGGCCGAAATCGTGTCGAACGACAGATCTTCCAGGCTGTTGGTTTCGGCGCGGAACTGGCGCAACCGTGTCGCGGCATTGAGTTCATCCAGCCCGCCCTTGGGGGCTTCATGGTCGAACCAGGCCAGGAAGCGCGTCAGCGCCGCGCCGTCGCGGACGTGGGCGGCCACCGTGCCAGCGATTTCGGTGCTGTTCTTCACGGCGCGCGGCAGCACAGTCGGATCGCGGGCTTCGACGATGCGGGCGCCGCCGGTTTCCAGCGCGTTGAAGATGGCCGCGACGCAGCTTTGCGGATCCACCACCACCGTCTGCCCGGTCATCGCTTTCAGCGCTTCGGCAAAGCTGTCCCGCGGTTGGCAGCGCACGGCGTCACCCAGATGGGCGCGCACGGCCGGCGTGATTTTTTCGGGCGCGGTGAACAGATCAACCGAACCATCCTTGTGGGCCACGACGAACGCCAAAGCGACCGGCGTGCGCGAGACATCCTTGCCACGGATGTTAAGCAGCCAGGCAATCGAATCGAGCGCGGCAATAACAACGGCATCGGCCCCCTTGCCGGCCAGCCATGCGGCCACGTCGCCTCGTTTTTCATTGTGGGCCCGGCCAGCGAATTGATCATCATGCACTTCCAGCGGCGCCAGGGACGGCGCCGCGCGATCGGTCCACACCGTGTCGATCGGATTGTGCCGCACCGCCACCAGTTCGGCGGCGCGCGCCGTCAACAGCTTGGCGGCCTGCTTGGCCCAGGCGCTGGTGTGCAGCCACGGATCATAGCCGATGCGCTGGCCGGCGCTGGCGGTTTCGCCCAGCCACTGCGCGGCGCTGGTTTGCGGCACGTCTTCATAGGCGAA
>NZ_JANPML010000206.1:0-11489 GCF_031422795.1 Sandarakinorhabdus sp. | reverse complement strand
TCCGCACTCGTTGGGATCGGATCGTCAATTTCCTCAAGCTGCACTATGTGCTCAGCCGCCGCAGCGAGCCTTATTGGCTGGCGCAGCGTGATCCGGCGAATATTCCCCAGCGCCTTGCCGATGATCTGATCCTGTGGCGCGCGCATCCGCCTTCGGCGCGCGATTTTCCGCTGCACGACGAAATGTTCCCGGCGGCCAGTCAGGCTTATGTCCTCTATGGCATGGGTCATGGTCTGCCCCAGTCTCTGCTCCAGTCGCCGCCGCCCGCCGCCGCCATTGTTGCTGCCAGCACCCGGCTGGCCGAAGTGCAGGACCGGGCTCGCCGCATGGCGGCCGGTCTGCCCGAAAACCGCACCTATCTTGCCGCCATCGCGGCCCAGGCTGCCTGAGGATGTCCATGCCCAACCACCAGATCCTCACCCATGAAACCCATGCCGATCTGCGCGTCCACACGCAGCCCGGCGCGGCGCTGGGCGATGCGGTGATGGCCTGCATCACCGTGCCGGCCGAATTCCGCCGCCTGGCCACCGATTATCCCATCCTGTTCCGGCAGGATGAAGCCACCGGGGCCTTTTCGGCACTGGTGCTGATGGGCTTTGAACCGGGCGAAAATCTCTTTCTTGAAGGCGATCAGTGGGACGCCACCAACCGCCCGCTGGCGCTGGCCGTGCAACCGTTCCTGGTGGGCCGCAGCCGGGATGGTGCCGGGCGGGATGGTGAAGGGCTGGGCCAGGTGCATATCGATATGGACCACCCGCGCATTTCCACTGGCGGCGAGGGCATCAGGCTGTTCGAGCCGGGCGGCCAGCCGACACCTTACGTGGAACAGATTGCCGACATGCTGGGCGCGCTCGACGCCGGCTATCGGGCCAGTGGCGACTATTTTGCTGCGCTCACCCGCTATGATCTGATCGAACCCTTCTCGATGGATGTGACGCTGGACAGCGGCGCCATGCACCGGTTGGTGGGCTATCATCTGGTGAACGAGGATAAACTGGCGGCGCTGGAACCGGGCGCGCTGGCCGAACTCCACGCCGAAGGCCATCTGCTGCCGACCTATATGGCGCTGGCGTCGCTGGGCAATCTGGCGCGGCTGGTGGCCGCCAAGAACCGGCGGGATCATGGCTGAAGCCGCACTTCTTGATCGGCTGCCGCGCGTCGCCGAGGAAATAGTGGCGCCGGATGCGCTGGCGCAGCGCCTGGCCGGCGCCACTGCGCCGTTCGTGGTGCGCGGGCTGGCGGCGGATTGGCCGCTCGTCGTGGCTGGCCGCAGCGGAGCCGGTGCGGCGCGGGATTGGCTGGCGGCGCATGCCCGCAATCGCGCTTTTCCGGCCAGCGTCGGGGCCGAAGACCGCCTGTTCTATGATGCGGCGATGGCGATGAATTTCCGCATGGAAATGGGGCCGTTGCCGCAATGGCTGGCCGCGATGGCCGCCGCCGAAGTGGATGCGGCCGCGCCCACCGTCTACCTGTCCTCCATCGACATGGGCGATTATTTTACCGGTCTCGCTGAAACCCATGCGCTGCCCTTGGGCGAACGCCAGCCGATTGCCAGCATCTGGATTGGCAACCGCACCTGCATCGCTGCCCACAACGACATTCCCGACAATATGGCCGTGTGCGCGGTGGGGCGTCGCCGCTTCACCCTGTTCCCGCCCGGTCAGTTCGCCAATCTCTATCCTGGCCCGCTGGAGAACACGCCGGCCGGACGTCCGGTGAGCATGGTTGACGTGCGCGCGCCGGATTTCGCCCGCTATCCGCGTGCCGCCGAAGCGATGGCCCAAGCGCAGGTGGCCGAACTGGAACCGGGCGATGCGATTTTCGTGCCATCGCTGTGGTGGCACCATGTCGAAGGGTTGGCGGCCTTCAACGTGCTGATCAATTTCTGGTGGCGCGAGGTGCCGCGCTGGCTGGGCAATCCGGAAGACGCGCTGCTGCATGCCATACTGGCGGTGCGCGACCTGCCGCCGCAGCAGCGTGCGCAGTGGCAGGCGCTGTTTGATCATCATGTGTTTGCGGCCGATGATACGGTCACCGCCCATCTGCCTGACGGCGTCCGCGGGATATTGGCGCCGCTCACCGCCGCCACCGCCGGCCAGATCAAGGCCCGTTTATTGAGAGGATTGTCGCGATGAATGCCAAGCCGCTTCGCGTTGTGGTTGCCGGTGGTGGCACGGGTGGCTGGATGACTGCTGCCGCGCTGGTCCATACGTTGGGACCGGTGATCGATCTGACGCTGGTGGAATCCGATGCGATCGGCACCATTGGCGTGGGCGAAAGCACCATCCCGCCGATCGTGCTGTTCAATCGCCTGCTCGGCATCAACGAAGCCGAATTCATGCGGGCGACGCAGGCGACCTTCAAGCTGGGCATCATGTTCGAAAACTGGAAGGACGTGGGGGAGCGTTATTTCCACAGCTTTGGCAGCACCGGCAAAGATCACTGGTCGGCCGGTTTTCAGCATTTCTGGCTGCACGGGCAGACCCAGGGCCATGACCAGCCTTACGACGATTATGCGCTGGAACTGCAGGCCGCGATGCAATCCAAGTTCGCGCATCTGCCCGATGATCGGTTGAACTATGCCTATCAACTCGACAGCGCGCTCTATGCCGCCTTTCTGCGCCAGCGCGCCGAAGCCGGCGGTGCCAAACGGGTTGAAGGCCGCATCAGCAACGTCGAACTGAACGGTGAAACCGGCGACATCGCAGCGCTCTGCCTTGACGGTGATCGCCGCATCGAAGGCGATCTGTTCATCGATTGCACGGGTTTCCGCGCGCTGCTGATCGAAGGCGCGCTGCACGCCGGCTATGACGATTGGAGCAATTGGCTGCCCTGCGATTCTGCCATCGCCATCCAGACCAGCAGCGTGCGCCCGGCGGTGCCCTACACCCGCGCCATCGCCCATGATGCCGGCTGGCAGTGGCGCATCCCGCTGCAACACCGCCAGGGCAATGGCATCGTTTATTGCAGCCGCTACTTGAGCAAGGATGCCGCGCAGGAACGGCTGTTCGACACCATCGAGGGCGAAAAGCTGGTGAAGCCCAATGTCATCAGCTTCACGACCGGCGTGCGGCGCAAGCAATGGCACCGCAACTGTGTGGCGGTCGGCCTGTCGGGCGGGTTCATGGAACCGCTGGAATCCACCTCAATCCACCTGATCCAGCGCGCCGTGTTGCGCATCTGCCGGATGCTGCCAGCGGGCAAGGTGAGCGAGCATGACATCGCTGAATACAACGATCAGATGTTCACCGACATGGAACAGATCCGCGATTTCCTCATCCTGCACTACAAGGTGACCCAGCGCCGCGACAGCCCGTTCTGGCGCCAAGTGGCGACCATGGAGATCCCCGAAAGCCTGGCCCACAAGATCGATCTGTTCCGCGAAACCGGCCGCGTGTTCCGCAAGAACGAGGAGCTGTTTGTGGAAAACAGCTGGGCGCAGGTGATGATGGGGCAGGGGATCATGCCGCAGTCGTACCACCCGGTCGCTGCCAAGCTGCGGCCGGAGGAGCTCAACGCTTTCCTGGGCGGCTTGCGTGATGGTGTGGCAAAGACCGTCGCCAGCCTGCCGGAACATCATGCCTATGTGGCGCGCTATTGCGGTGCGGCTGATGCGGCAGCGCAGGCGCATCGCGCCGCATGAATGCGGCGCTGATCGCACTGGCGTTGGCGGCTGGGGCCACCCCAAGCGACGTAACCCGCGAGTTCAGCTCGGCGCGGCTGGCCACGCGGGGCAGGGCATCGTGGCAATATGGCCGCATCGAAGTGCGCGGCCTGTGCAGCGTTGATCCTGGTGGCTTCCCGCGTGAGTTTGCCATTGATTGGGTTCATGTCTGGCAAAGACCGGCAGTCGCCGCTAGGGTGCAAGCTGCTGTGCAGACGGGCAAAGCGGGGGGCAGATAGCGATGGCACGGCGCCGGCAGGCAGTGACGATCCGGCACGTGGCGGCCGCTGCCGGCGTGTCGCTGCAAACGGTCAGCCGCGTCATCAACAACGAACCCAACGTGCGTTCCGAAACCAAAAGCCGCGTGCAGGCCGCCATCGACACGCTGGGTTATGTGCCGTCCATCGCCGCCCAGCGCATGAGCGGCTCGCGCTCCTATCTCATCCTCGCCATCAACGATCGGGATCGCACCATCGCTGATTGGCAGGCGCGGCAGGGCACCGATTGGGTCGATCAGATGCTGCTTGGCGGCATGCTGAAATGCGCTGAACATGGCTATCGCATGATCTTTGAACTGGTCGATACCCACAGCGACCATGTCGAACGCGAACTGGGCGGCGCCATTGCCGCGCTGCAGCCCGATGGCCTGATTCTCACGCCGCCGCACAGCGACAACCCCCAGATCGTCGCCTTCCTGGCCGAACAGGATATGCCGTTCGTGCGCATCGGTTCGCAGCAGCGGCAGGCTGGCATCCCAGTTTCGATGGACGATGAAGGTTCGGCCCGCACGGCCACCCGCCATCTGATTGACCATGGTCATACCCGGATCGGTTTCATCGCCGGTTCGAACGAGTATGAATTGAGCGGCTGGCGCGTGGATGGCTGGCGCGCCGCGATGACAGAAGCCGGGCTAGGCACCGACGGGCTGCTGGATGCCGGTGATTTTTCTTATGCGTCGGGCCGGGCGGCGGCGCTGCGCCTGCTCGATCCGCCACAGCGGCCCACGGCCATCATCGCCAGCAATGATCAAATGGCGATCGCCACGATGGACGTTGCGCGGGAACTGGGCTTGGCCGTGCCGGGCGATCTGTCGATCATCAGTTTTGATAATACGCCGGTTGTGCAATTCGCCCAGCCGCCGCTCACGGCCATCGATCAATCGATTGCGGCCACCGCATCCACTGCAGTTGAACTGATCATCGCGTCGTTGAAGGGCGATCCGCTGCCCGAATCGCTGACCGTGGTGACATCCCGGCTGGTTGAACGGGCGTCGGTTGCCCGGCGTGGCTGACGCACACGTGGCTGAAGCAGAAGCGGCGCAGTCGGGGGCGCCGCGCCGTTTCCTGCTGCTTTATGCGCTGGCCTGGGCGGGTGCGGCGATCGCCTATGTGCCGTTCCTCACCATCCTGCTGCCGGTGAAGGTTGAAGGGCTGGCCGGCACCAGCATCGGCATCGACTGGCTGGCGTGGCTCAGTTTCGGCGGAGCGTTGGCGGCGAGCGCTGGCCATCTGTTGTTTGGCTGGCTCAGTGATCTTACGGGCCGTCGGCGCCCGTGGATTGCCACCGGGCTGGTGCTGTCGTGCCTGTTGCTCCTGGCGATGGGGCAGGCCAGCAGCTGGGCCGGGCTGCTGGGGTTGATTGTCGCCTGGCAATTGGCGCTCAACATGATGATGGCGCCACTGGCGGCGCTGGCCGGAGACCATGTTCCCGACAGCCAGAAGGGCCTGCTGGGCGGTCTGCTTGCCTTTGCCCCGGGGCTGGGCGCGCTGTCGGGTGCGCTGGTCACCTGGCCTGATCTGATGTCGCCGCAGGGCCGGCTGGCGCTGGTTGCAGCGCTGGTGGCAGGCGCGGTGCTGCCGCTGTTGTTGTTGCCGCTGCCGGCACGAACCGATCCGGCTCCGCAGGCCAGATCTGCCGCGCTGGTTCATCCGGGGGCCACCGTGCGCCGGATGTGGTTGGCCCGGCTGGCCTTGCAGATCGCGGAGGCAACAATGTTTGCCTATCTTTATTTCTGGTTCGTGACCGTCGATGCCAGCATGACCGACAATCGTGTCGCCGGGCTGTTTGCCGCCACTCTTGTGGTATCGGCGCCGGTGGCGTTGGCAGCGGGCCGCTGGGCCGATCGGCATGGCCAGCCGTTTCGGCCGCTGTTGCTGGCGGCGTTGGGCGCGTGCGTGGGGCTGGCGGCGATGGCACTGGCGCAGGGGCTGGCAGCCGCAGTCGCCGCGTTTGCGGTGTTTTCGCTGGCTTCGGCGGTGTTTCTGGCGCTGCACAGTGCGCAGACGCTGCGCGTGCTACCACGGCCAGAACGGCGTGGACGCGACCTTGGGTTGTTCAATCTCACCAACACCATCCCGTCGCTGATCATGCCGTGGCTTACGATTGGCCTGGTGCCGCGGTTTGGTTTTTCCGGGCTGTTCGTGGCGCTGGCGCTGCTGTGCCTGATCAGTGCCCTGATGCTGGCCAGCCTGTCGCGCCGGGAATGACACGCCGGGTGCACAGGCGCCTCTTGATTTCACTGCGTATCCATGGAATGGTGAGAACGTTCACAACGTTGCGAGGCGTTGGTGAAGGCAATGCAAATCTGCGTTGCTTGGATATGGAACTGGGTGCGTATGGCACCAATCCTGCCAGCGCCTGGCAACAGGGTGCAGCGGGAGCCGGGGGCAGGGGATGGCGATGAACAAGGCGCGCTGGCTGATGAGCCTGATCGTGCTGGCTGTGGCAGCACCACAAGCCGGGCAGGCCGATCCGCAGGCGTGGCCTGCCACCCGCAGCCCGGCGGCGCTCACCGATCCTGCAACCGAAGCCCGCATCACCACCCTGATGCAGCGGATGACCCTGCGCCAGAAGATCGGCCAGCTGATTCAAGCCGATCTCACCGCAATCAAGCCGGCCGATCTCAAGCGCTACCCGTTGGGTTCGATCCTCGCTGGGGGCAATGGCGGCCCCTATGGCAATGAGCGCGCCGATGCGGCGACGTGGGTGAAGCTGGTGGGCGAATTCCGCGCCGTGTCGCGCCGGTCAGGCGCTGGCATCCCGATCCTGTTTGGCGTGGATGCCGTGCACGGCCACAGCAACCTGCCGGGGGCGACCATCTTTCCGCACAATATCGGGCTGGGCGCCGCGCACGACCCCGAATTGCTGCAACGCATTGGCGCCGTGACCGCGGCTGAACTGTCGGGCAGCGGCATCGATTGGACGTTCGCGCCGACCCTGGCCGTGCCGCAGGATTTGCGCTGGGGCCGCAGTTATGAAGGCTATTCATCGCAGCCGTCGTTGATCGCCGCCTATGCCCGATCGCTCACGCTGGGCCTGCAGGGGCCGCTCACAGCCGGCACGCCGCTGCCGCCAAACAAGGTGGCCGCCACCGCCAAGCATTTTGTTGCCGACGGCGGCACCGAAGACGGCAAGGATCAGGGCGATGCCCGCATCAGCGAAGCCGAACTGGTTGGCGTGCATGCCGCGGGCTATGCGCCGGCGGTGGAAAGCGGCGTTTTGGCGGTGATGGCCAGTTTTTCCAGCTGGAATGGCACCAAGGCGCACGGCAACCACTATCTGCTCACCGATGTCCTGAAAGGGCGCATGGGTTTTGCCGGCCTGGTGGTTGGCGATTGGAACGGCCATGGCCAGATTCCCGGCTGCACGCCCACCGATTGCCCGCAGACCATCAATGCCGGGCTGGACCTGGTGATGGCGCCCGACAGCTGGAAGGGCCTGTTTGACAGCACGGTTCGCCACGCTCGGCGCGGCACCATCAAGGCCGACCGGATTGACGATGCGGTGCGCCGCGTCCTGCGCGTCAAGGCGCAGCTGGGTCTGCTGGATGCGGCGCCCATGGAACGCGGCGACCCGTCGCGGATCGGTGCGCCAAGCCATCTCGAAATCGCCCGCGAAGCCGTGGCCAAATCGCTGGTGCTGTTGAAGAACAATGATGGTGTGCTGCCGGTGCGGCCCGGCGCCCGCGTGCTGATCGCCGGCCCCGGTGCAGACAATATGGCGATGCAGAGCGGCGGCTGGACCGTGACCTGGCAGGGCACCGACACCAGCGCGGCAGATTTCCCCAAGGGCCAGACCATCGGACGCGCCATTGCAGCAGCCGTGCGCGAGGCCGGCGGCGAAGCCGTGATTGCCAGCGACGGCGCAGCGCCAGGCAAGCCCGATGTCGCCATCGTGGTGTTCGGTGAGCAGCCTTATGCCGAATTCCAGGGCGATGTGCCCGATCTGGCCTTTCGTGCGTTGGCCGGCGAGGCCGAACTGATTGCGCGGTTGAAGGCGCAGGGCACCAAGGTGGTTTCCGTGTTCCTGTCGGGGCGGCCGCTGTTCGTGCCGCAGCTGTTCAATGCCTCGGATGCCTTTGTCGCGGCCTGGTTGCCGGGCTCGCAGGGGCAGGGCGTGGCTGATGTGCTGGTCGCACGCCGCGACGGCACGCCGGCCCGCGATTTCTCCGGCCGCCTGCCCTTTGCCTGGCCGGCCGACGCCCGTTCTCCGGTAACGGCGCCAGTGTTGCCCGTGGGCCATGGCCTGAATTACCGCACAGCCGTAACCGTTGGCGCACTCAGTGAGGACCCGAAAATGGATCTGGCCGCAGTGGCCAGCGAAGACAGTTACATGCTGCGCGGCAAGATACTGGCGCCGTGGCGACTGGGCATCGATAGCGCCGTGACCGCGCGCGCCATTGATATTTCGGCACAGGAAGATGCGCGCCAGTTCCGCTGGGCCGCGCCTGGAGCCATTGCCATCGACGGGCCACCGGTTGCGCTGACCAAGCGCAGCGAAGCCAATTTTTCGCTCCAGATCGATTGGCGAATTGATACGCCGGCAAAGGGCCCGGTGTTGCTCAGCCTTGGTGGTGCCACATTGGACATCAGCGCGGCGCTCAAGGCGCTGCCGCTGGGTGAACCCAGCAAGCTGGATATTCCGCTGGCGTGCTTTGCCAAGGCCGGGGCTGATCTTGGCCATGTCGGCACCGCGCTGCGATTGCAGGCGCCGGCGGGTTTTGCCATGTCGTTGCGCACGGCCCGGCTCGGCCAGTTGATGCCTGTGCCGGCCTGCCCGCCGAAAGCCACTTGATCGGATCGGAACCTGCCATGGACGTCAATACCACCGCCGGCCGCTCCACTGCCGCACATGTCGATGCACCGCGCCTGCAGGTTTTCGTGCTGGCGCTGTTCTTCATCTTTGGCGGCATCACCAGCCTGAATGATGTCATCATTCCCAAGCTGAAAGAATTGTTCACCCTCAGCTACACCCAGGCCATGCTGGTGCAGGTGTGCTTCTTCGCGGCTTATGCCGTGATCGGCATTCCGGCGGCAAAGCTGGTCAAACGCGTCGGCTATATGCGCGGCGCGGTGGCGGGGCTGGGGCTGATGATGATCGGCTGCCTGATGTTCATTCCGGCCAGCAGCACCGCTACCTATGGCCTGTTCCTGGCGGCGCTGTTTGTGCTGGCCAGCGGTGTGGTCATCGTGCAGGTGGTGGCCAACCCCCTGATTTCCATGCTTGGAAAGCCGGAAACCACGCACAGCCGGCTAACCTTCGCGCAGGCTTTCAACTCGCTGGGCACCGCCATCTTCCCCTATTTCGGCGCGATCCTGATCCTGGGCGCGCTGGCCAGCCAATCGGCCGGCGAACTTTCGGGCGCGGCGCTGGATGCCTATCGCACGGCCGGCAGCCAGGCGATCGTCAATGGCTATCTGGGTCTTGCCGTGGCGCTGGCAGTGGTGGCCGGCGTCGTCTGGCTGTTCCGCAATGCCCTGCCGGCCGAACAGCACGAGGCCAGCGCCGGCCTTGCCGGTCTCGATCTGCTGGGCCAGCGCCGTTTTGGCTTCGGCGCGCTGTGCATCTTCCTCTATGTTGGTGCCGAGGTTTCGATTGGCTCGCTCATCGTCAGCTATCTTGGCCAGGCGCAGGTGATGGGCCTGGCGGAACAGCAGGCCGGCAAGCTGATTGGGCTTTATTGGGGCGGCGCCATGATCGGCCGCTTCATCGGTTCGGGCCTGCTGCGTGTCGTGGCACCGGGTCGGTTGTTGGCGTTTGTCGCTCTGGGCGCCATCGCGCTGATCACCGTTTCCACCCAGACCAGCGGCGATGTGTCGGGCTACAGCCTGCTTGCCATCGGGCTGATGAACGCCATCATGTTTCCCACCATCTTCAGCCTGGCCTGCGAAGGCCTTGGCCCGCGCGCGGCTGATGGTTCGGGGATCATCAACGTCGCGATTGTCGGCGGCGCAGTGGTGCCGCTGCTCACCGGCATGCTGGTCGATGCCAGCGGCAGCCTCGCGCTGGGGCTGGCATTGCCGGCGGCGTGTTATGCCGTGATTGCCGGCTTTGGCTGGTTCACGGCCAGGCCACCGGCCTGAACATCCTCAGCCCAGCGCCCGCCAGCCGACATAGAGCGCGGTAACGATCACCATCGCGGCAAACAGCCGGCGCGCCAGCAGGGCATGGCCGGCCAGTTTCGGTGCCAGCCGCCGCGCTGCCAGCACGCCGATCAGTCCGCCGGCCAGCATCGCCAGCAGGGCAGGGACATCCACGCGCCCGGCTGCGGCATACGTCGCCGAGGTGGCGAGACCGAAGATCAGCACCGATACCAGCGATGAAGCGGCGGCGTTGGCCAGCGTCATCCCGGTCGCCGCCATCAGGCCGGGCACGATCAGGAAACCGCCGCCAATGCCGAAGAAACCGGCGGCCAGCCCGACCACCAATCCGGCCGGCACCAGTTTCAGCGTCATCGCGGCATCGAGCCGTACGGCGGGATCGCCCTCATCGCGCGGTGGCCGCAGCATGGCCAGGCCCACGGCCAGCATGGCCAATGCAAAGCCGCCAAGCAGGGCCGTGCCATCAACCCGCTGGGCCAGCACCGCGCCGGCCAGCGAGCCGGCCAGGCCAGCGCCGGCAAAACTGAGCGCGCAGGGCCATTTCACCGTGCCGGCCCGCGCCTGCATGGCAAGATTTGCCCCGGCATTCAGCGCCACGGCTGCCGCGCCGGTGCCGATCGCCACATGCGGATCGGCGATGCCCACCGCATAGAGCAGCCACGGCGTGGCGAGCACCGAACCGCCGCCGCCGAACAGGCCGAGCAGCAGCGCAATGATAGCCCCGCCAAGGGCGGCGAGCAGCGCTTCGGTCATTGGTTCAGGCCGGCTGCCGGTTCCACGGCATCATGCCGAGCAGTTGGGCCATGCCGCACCAGCCAGTAAGGCCGGCAAAGCTGAGCCCGGCGCCGACGAAACCGGCCAGCGCGATCCACGGCGGCGCCACGAAGATACTGAGCAGCACGCCGGCCAGCACCAGCAGGCCGGCTGCGATCTGCACCTGGCGCATGATCGGCAGCGCCTGCGCCGTCTGCCGGCCAGCGAGCGGGAGCCCGGCCTTGGCCCAGGCATCCACGCCGCCGTGCAGCACAAAGGCACTGCCGCCCGGCACGCGGGCCAGCAATCGCCCGGCGTTGGAGTTGGTGCGCCGCCCGGTCTGACAGGTGAAGATCAGGCTGCTATCCATGCCGCACGCCAACGGACCGGAATCGGGCAGGCTGAGCGGCAATGACAGGGCGCCGGGGATGTGGCGGGCCGCAAATTCGTCGGCTTCGCGCACATCAACAAGCAAGGCATGGCCGGCTTCCACCAGCGACGCCGCTTCAGAGGGTGACAAGGTTTTCAACATGGTTGGTCTCCAGTGATGTGGCCGGGGCATCGGATGGGGGGCAGAAGATGCCGGCGAGAGTGGTGATCACGGCTTTCACCGCCGGATTGGCGAGGCGATAGAAAATGGCCTGGCCTTCCCGTCGGGTGACGACGAGCCCTTCGGTGCGCAGCACGGCCAG
>NZ_JANPML010000205.1:0-12296 GCF_031422795.1 Sandarakinorhabdus sp. | reverse complement strand
CACCCGGGCGCGGATGGCTGGGTCCTTCAGCCGCTCGATCCACTTTTCCAGCCCGCCCGATTGCACCCACAACGGCATCGCCGCATCCAGCCCGGTGGCGCCGGCGGTGTAGTTGTACATGTTGGCGGTGATGCGGATGCCCTGGGCGCGCGCCGTCTCGATCTTGCCGATGATGGTATCCAGCTTGCCCCAGTTCCTGCGGCCCGACATCTTCATGTGCCAGATTTCCGCCGGACCGCCCGATTGGCGGGCGATGTCGATCAGTTCATCCACCGCCGGTTCGATGCGGTCGCCTTCGGATCGCATATGGCTGATGTACATGCCGCCGCAGGCCGCGCTTGCCTTGGCCAGCGCGATCAGTTCCGGCGTTTTGGCATAGGCCGCCGGCGCATAGATCATCGACGTGCCCAGCCCCAGCGCGCCGTCGTTCATGGCGGCGCGCACCAGCCCCTGCATCCGCGCCAGCTGCTGCGGAGTCGGATCAACATCGCTTTCGCCCAGTTCGTGCACGCGCACGGTGGTGTGACCGACAAAACTGGCGACGTTGGGCGCGATGCCCTTTTTCTCCAGCACGGCCAGATATTCGGCCAGCGTCGTCCAGGTGATCGGGAATTTGATATCGTCCTGCCGCAGCGCACCCAGCCGCTTCATTTCGGGATTGAGCGGCCCCATCGAATTGCCTTCGCCCATCACCTCCAGCGTGACGCCCTGGCGGATATCGCTCTGCGCGCGGCCGTCGATCAACAGGCTTTCGGTGGCCCAGCTCAGCATGTTGACGAAGCCAGGCGCCACGGCCTGGCCCTTGGCATCGAACATCTTGGCATCATGGGCGACGCGGCCCGGCGGCCAGTCGCGGCCCATCGACAGGATGCGGTCACCATCAATGGCCAGCCAGCCCTTGTACGGCGCGGCGCCGGAACCATCGACGATCAGGCCATTGACGATATAGAGCGGCTCTGCCGACACTGGTGCCGCCGCCAGCAGCAAAGCCCAAACCAACCCGCGCATCATCCTGCTCCCCCAATCGCCATCGGGACAGCTTATGGCGCAGTTACCCCGGCAACAAGCCTGTGATACCCGCCAGCAACGGGGCCAGTTCGGCGCCGCGACTGCCGGCCAGCGGTGCCAGCACGGCGGCCACCCGCGCCGGATGACTGCTCTCGCCCAGCGCCAGCAACAGGCGCTGCTCATCGTCGGCCAACGCGCCGTGGCAGGGCAGGTGCAGCCGGATCGGCCGCACCGCCCGCTGCGCCAGGCCCACGATCAGGCAGCGCAGATGATGTTCCAGGCCCAGGCCGACTTCGCCAAAGCGCTGCTGCAGCAGGGCATGAACATAGGCATCACGCGCACTGCCCAATGGGCGCACCATGGCCAGCCGGCGCAGGCACCACAGCAGGTCGCGCTGTACCGGCGTCAGCCCGGCAGGGTCGTCACGGCGCTGCGGTCGCCCTGGCGGTCCGCCGCTGGGGCCGTTCTCATCATGCTGCACGAACATCGCTCACCTCCATCAATCCATGATGGATCAAATGCGACCGCGTCGCAATAGCAATAATAAGAATGATGCACTTCTTGTGTATGGGTCTTGCAATACAGCGACCCAAGATATATCTTAAGCCTCTCCAAGCCCCCAAACCGGAGTCTCCCCCATGCACTTCCGTTTCCACTTTGATCGCGATGGCTTCCATAAGGAGTTCAGCGGACGCTGGGCCGGACGCAGTGGCCGCTGGGCCGCCTTTGCACAGCGCTTTGCCGATGAATTCGGGGATGGCGGCGATGGCCCGCGCCCCAATTCTGGCCGCCGCCGCCGGCGCTTTGGTGCCGAAGCGTTGAAGATCCTTGTCCTCCACCTGCTGAAGGACGAACCGCGCCACGGCTATGACCTGATCAAGGCCATCGAAAATCTGTCTGCCGGCCTGTATGCGCCGTCGCCGGGCATGATCTATCCGATGCTCAACATGCTGGCCGATGAAGGCCTGATCGCCGAAGTCGCCGGCGAGGAAAGCCGCCGCCGTTATGCCATCACCGATGCCGGCCGCGCCGCGCTGGATGCAGCCGAAGCGCAGTTGAAAGACGCGCTGCAGCGCCTGGCCGACATGGCGCGCTGCAACAGCGACGATGGCCGCGAACCGCTGCGCGAGGCCATGCACGATCTGCGCGCCGCCGCGCGGGAGCGTATGGCCGATGCCGAATCGCGCGCCGAACGCGCCGAGGCCATAGCTGCCATCCTGAGGGAGGCAGCGGAGAAGATCGGCAAGCTCTGACCGCCGGTGGCTCTGCCAATCGATTTCGACCCATGCTACCAACGGTTTCCGATCAAGGGAGACCGGGCATGGCCGTTTTGTTGGATCGCATTGCTTCATCATTTGCCAGCAAACGGGCGCTGATCGGAGCAATGGTGTTCGAGTTTTCCATCGTGTTTGTCGGTGTAACGGCAGCATTCGGCATGGAATCCTTCCGTCGTGACCGCGAGGAAGCAGCCTATCGATCCGGCATAATTGCAGCGCTCATTCCCACCCTCGACTACGTGCTCCTGCACAATCGCGATTTCGAAACTGAAGTAGAGGCGAAGCTCGCCGCCTTTGACGCGGCGATCGCCCGGCGCGAACAGCCAGCTTTGCCCATGTTCCGCGAGCGCGATTCGGAACGTCCGCCTGTGCGTATCTGGGATAGCGTCGTCGCCACAGGGGCGGCGCGAGCACTGGAACCTGACCTGCTTTTTCGGCTGTCAGTGTTCTACAATCGCCAGGATTCGTTCGGCGAACGCTATGTCCGCTATGCGGCCTATACCGAAGAGCGCATCTTGACGCTCGGTTCGGATCGGGCGGCCATCTATGATGGGTCGGGAACGCTGCGGCCGGCCTATTCGGCCTATGTCGATCGCTTGCGCGATCTTGTGGTCGCACACCGGGATTTGGCGGTGCAAGCGCGAACGCTGCGCGCGGAACTTCAGAAACGCGGCCAGATCGGGCGTTGAACCGGCGCGGTTGCGCCGCAAACGACGGCCAGCCCCAAATTGGCCGCCACCTGAATTCGCGCTCCGGGGATGGGGCCTCAGGCCCAGTGCGCCGGAGGCACTTCCTGGCGCGGCGCCGCCGCCCGTCGCAACCGGTCGTTGATCGCCAGCCCCAACCCGTGCTGCGGCACCGGGGCCACCGCGATGGCGGCGCGGCCAGAGGCTTGCGCGGTGTGGAGCAGATCGAACAGGCGCGCGGCGGCTTCGGCAAGATCGCCGCTGGCCGACAGCGTGGCATCGCCGGGCACTGCGCCGAAGCCAATGTGGAATTCATTCGGCGCTGCCGTTTCCGCCTCCAGCCGCACCAGCTGCTGCGGGGCGTAATGTGAAGCCAGCATGCCGGGGGCTTCCACAGAACTCCCTCCCCCCTGTGGGGAGGGCGAGAGACGCCGCAGGCGGCCCGGGGTGGGGGTAGCGGTCGTCGCAACCAGCGGCGGACCCTCACCCCGCCGCACTGCGCGCGAGTCGACCCACCCCACAAGGGGGAGGGGGTTTAGTTATTCCACTGCCACCGCGCCGGGCCGCAGCAAACGCCAACCATCGCCCTCCACCGCAACAATCGTCGATTCGACCCCGGCCGCGCACGGCCCGGCATCGATCACCGGCACATCGGCCAGCGATTCCAGCACATGCGCGGCGCGTGTTGGCGAAATCCGCCCCGACGCATTGGCCGACGGTGCCGCCAGCGGGCCAACCGCCCGCACCAGCGCCTGCATCACCGGATGCGCCGGGCAACGCAGCGCAATCGTGTCCAACCCCGCCGTCACCAAACTGGCCACCGGCGCATCGGCCCGGCGCGGCAACACCAGCGTGAGCGGGCCTGGCCAGAAGCGCGCCGCCAGTGCCTGCGCCAAAGGCGAAAACAGCGCCAGCGTTTCGGCCTGCGCCACATCGGCGACATGCACGATCAGCGGATTGAAGCTGGGCCGGCCCTTTGCCGCATAAATGCCGGCCACCGCCGCGCCATCGTCCGCGCGCGCCGCCAGCCCATAAACCGTCTCTGTCGGCACCGCGACCAGGCCCCGCGCGCGCAACACAGCCGCCGCTGCGGCAATGCCGGCGGGGTCGGGCAGCAGGATGCGGCTTTTGTCGTTCATTGCGCGCGTCTATACCGGTGCCGAACTGGAACGGAAACAGCCCATGCCCTACACCGCCCCCACCACCGAACAGCGCTTTGTGCTGGATGTGACCGCCGATCTGCCCGGTCTGGCCGCGCTGCCGGCCTATGCCAACGCCACGCCCGACATGGTCGATGCCATATTGGGCGAATCGGCCAAGCTCGCCGCCAATGTGTTCGCGCCGCTGAACCGCCCGGGCGACAAGGCGCATGCCCGGTTGAATGATGGCGTGGTGACGCTGCCCGAAGGCTTTGCTGCCGCCTATGGCCAGTATGTCGAAGCCGGCTGGGCCGGGCTGGGCGTGCCGGAAGCACACGGCGGCCAGGGCCTGCCATTCGCCGTCGCGGTGGCCGTGCAGGAACAACTCACCAGCGCCAACATGGCCTTTGCGCTTTGCATGATGCTGAGCCAGGGCGCGATCGAAGCGCTCGCCGCCCACGCCAGCTCCGAATTGCAGTCGCGCTACCTGTCCAAGCTGGTCACTGGTGAATGGACTGGCACGATGAACCTCACCGAGCCGGGCGCGGGCAGCGATGTCGGCGCGCTGAAATCCCGCGCGGAGCCCAATCCCGATGGCAGTTGGCGTATCGCCGGCACCAAGATCTACATCACCTGGGGCGAACATGATGCGGCCGAAAACATCGTCCACCTCGTGCTGGCGCGCACCCCGGACAGCCCGCCGGGGACCAGGGGCATCAGCCTGTTCCTCGTGCCCAAGTTCCTGCCCGACGGCACCCGCAATGATCTCAAATGCGTCGGCCTTGAACACAAGCTGGGCATCCACGCCTCCCCCACCTGCACGATGAGTTTCGGCGACAACGACAGCTGCATTGGCTGGATGGTCGGCAACGAAGGCGGCGGCATGCGCGCCATGTTCACCATGATGAACAACGCCCGCGTGCAGGTTGGCCTGCAGGGCGTCGCCATCGCCGAAGCGGCCATGCAGCACGCGCTGGATTATGCGCGCAGCCGTGTGCAGTCGGCCCGGTTCGGCGCCGGGCCAGCACCGGTGCGCATCATCGAACATGCCGACGTGCGCCGCACCATCATGACCATGCGCGCTCTCACCGAAGCCGCCCGCGCGCTGGTCTATCTGAACGCAGCGGCAGTTGATCGCGCTCACACTGGCGATGCCGCCGCAAAGGGTCTTGCCGATCTGCTCACGCCGATTTCCAAAAGCTGGGCCACCGATATCGGGGTCGAGGTCGCGTCGCTGGGTGTGCAGGTGTTCGGCGGCATGGGTTATGTCGAGGAAACCGGCGCCGCGCAGTTCCTGCGCGATGCCCGTATTGCGCCGATCTATGAAGGCACCAACGGCATCCAGGCCATGGATCTGGTCGGCCGCAAGCTGGGGATGGACGGCGGCCAGCATTGGAAGGATCTGCTCGGCGAAGTCCGCGCCACCCTGTCCGACCTTGATGAGGATGACGAACTGAAACTGATCACGCCGTGGCTGCAGGACGCGCTGGATGCGGCGCAGACCAGTTCGATCTGGCTGGCCGGCGCCAACAACCCGGATGATGTTGCCGCCGGGGCCACGCCCTATCTGCGGCTGATGGGCCTCACGCTTGGCGGCTGGCTGCTGGCCAAACAGGCGCTGGCCTCGCGCCACCATCCCGATCCGCAGTTTGCCGCGGCCAAACGCATCACGGCGCGGTTCTTTGCCGAACAATTGCTGCCGCAGGTGCAGGCGCTTTCTGCCAGCGCGATGCGCGGTGCGGCATTGTTCTATGCCATTCCCGAGGATGGGCTGGCCGCCGCCTAAATCGAAACGGCTGCCCGCCCGTTACCGTGTCCAGATGGAGGCGGTGCGATGGGGGCGGAACAAACGTGGCAGGATCGTGTCCCACAGCGGCGCAACCCGCTGCAGGCACAGCGCGCCCGCCATGATCGCGGTGACAGCTGGGCCAATCGATCACGCCTGATGCTGATCAGCGGTGTGGTGTTGCTGGTGGTCGCCATGCTGGTGGCCCGTTTGCTGCCGCAGGGCCGATCAAGCCCGGCACGTCCCTCGATGGCCATGGCGCAGGCGGTGGTGGCAGCCACGGCCATCGGATTCGGTGAAAAGCTCGCCGCCGATAAGCTGAAACTGATCGACGTGCCGGCCCGGCAACTGCCCAAGGGCCATTTCCTGCGCATCGACCCGTTGATCCTGGGCGCGGCCCGCATCGCAATGCGCCCCATAGCCGCCAATGAAATCATCATCGAAACCGCGCTGGTGGCCGGCGCAACCCGGCTGTCGACCGCGCCGTTGCTGACGCCCGGCATGCGTGCGCTGGCGATACAAGTGAATGAACTTGCTGGCCTATCGGGCCTGGTGTTCCCCGGTGATCGGATCGACGTGCTGATGGTTCGCCAGCCGGACGAAGCCATGCCCTATGCGGAAATACTGGCGCAGAATCTGCGCGTGCTGGCGGTGGGGAACGACATGAACGTCGCCCGTGAGAAGCCCAAGCTGGAAAAATCCATAACGCTGGAAGTCAGCCCGCTGCAGGCGCAGAAACTGACGCTGGCCATGGCCAATGGCACCATCAGCCTGGCCCTGCGCCAGTTCAGCAACGATGCGCGCGTGCGCCTGCACAGCTTGCAGGTGAGCGACCTGAACGACGGCACCACCACCCGGCTGGTGCGCAAACCGGGGAATGCGCCCGCACTGGCGACCGCACCAGCGGCAAAGGCCCCCGCGACCAGCACACCGCGCCCGGCCCAAGGCGTGATCGTGATGCGCGGCGGAGTGGCCAGCCCGGCCGACGTGATGCCCTGATGGCCATTGAAAAACCCGGCCAATCCCGTATTCAACAGCCAAGCATGGGCACTGGCCTTTCGTGTAGATCTGGCCTGACCTTGACTTTGTAGGCGATCAGGCTTAGTTTTGGCTTGCTAATCGTCGCCTGCGACGGAAATTGACGCCTGCAAAACGGCTCCTTCTCCTTTCTCGCGCTACCAGCTCCGGCCGTGCATTTGCGGCCGGGTTTCTTGTTTTCGCGAAAGGAAAACATCATGATCACCGGAACCGTCAAATTCTTCAATGCCGACAAGGGCTATGGTTTCATCTCGCCGGAAAATGGCGGCGATGACAACTTCGTGCACATCAGCGCCGTTGAGCGCGCCGGCATGAGCACCCTGAACAAGGACCAGCGCGTCAGCTACGAACTGGAAACCGATCGCCGCGGCAAGACCTCGGCCGTCAATCTCCAAGCCGCGTAAGTGGCAGGGCCGGGCAGCGCCTTTCGGGGTGCTGCCCGCCCGTCGAGGCGCTCCTGCGCGGCGGTCGTTCTCGGTTTTTGGCTGGGAAAACACCCGCGCAGGGCTGCTGCCAGTCCTGTTCACTCCAACCCGAATCCCATGCCGGCGGCCTTGCCGCCCTGCTCACAGGGGCGCCGTTTTGCGCCCAGGACATCAATGAAAATCACCACGACTGACCAGAATCGCCGCGAATCCGGCGCATACCACCCTCTCCACGGCAACCGCATTCTCCGCCGTTCACCGATCCTGACCCGCAGCGAACTGCGGCGATTGATCCTCGACCAGCTGGGCTGACCAGCCACCCGCTCCCCAGAATACCCGCCCCTCAGGATACTTACTGTGGCCGGTGTTCCGCAAAGGATCACAGCATGCGCGCCACCAGCCTGTTCTATGCCACGCAGATCGAACAATGCGCTCGCAACGCCGCCGATGCAGCGTTGGACAATCAGCGCACCATGTTCCTGCGCGCGCAGGCCGCCTGGCAGTTGCTGGCCGACAAGGAAACCGCCGCCCAGACCGAGCGCGACAAGCGCGTGCCGGCCTGATCGCCTGACTGGCCTGAACGCCTGACTGGCCTGATCGCCTGACTGGCGGATTTCACGCCGCCGGATGCATCGCCCGATCCAGCCAATGCGCGCACAGTGCCCCCGCCAGCTGCGCCAGGATGAACGCCGGCACATCCGCCATCGCAATGCCATCGAACGTATCGGTAAGGCTGCGCGCGAAAGTGAGCGTGGGATTGGCGAAACTGGTGGACGAGGTGAACCAACAAGCCGCCGTGATATAGAGCGCCACGCAGCCGGGCATTGCGTCGGGCCGATGCCGCCCGGTAAGCAGCACTGTGAGCAGCAGGCCAAACGTGGCGATGAACTCGCCCAGCCACTGCCCGGGCCCGGTGCGGGCATGATCTGAAAACTGCAGGATCGGCAGATCGAACATGGCGTGCGCGCACCACACGCCGGCCACACCGGCCACCAGCTGCACCGCCATCATGGCAAGGCCGCTGGCCCAGCTGCCTTCGCCGCGCAGCCGCGTGATCATGGTCACCGCCGGGTTGAAATGCGCGCCCGACACCGGGCCGAGCATGGTGATCAGTACATAGAGCAGGGCCGCAATCGCGCCGACATTGCCGATCAGCGCCACCGCCACGTTGCCGCCAGCCAGCGCTTGCGCCATCACGCCCGAACCAACGACGCAGGCAAACAGCAGGAAACTGCCCAACGCTTCACCCACCAATATTGCCTGCATGCTGCCCCCCAATGCATGTTCCGGGCGCCATCATCGGGGCCTGTGGCCGCCTGTCAACCGCTTCAGCGCATCGGGAAAGGCAGGCCGCGTTCGGAAACTGGCGGCAGCACAGCGTCCACGTCGATCACCCGCGCCGCGCCGCTGCTATCGGGCAAGATCGCCAGAGTGCTGGCCGCCCGTTCGAGCACGATGGCCCAAGCCGCTGCCATTGCGGCGGAATAGCCGGTTCCGCACGAATCGCGAATCACGCCGGCAACAAGGGGCAGGAAATCGCCGAACACCGGGCGCGGGATGCCATAGGCGTCGTGGGTGATCGCCTCTGTGCCCAGAAATGCGCCGCCCCAGCCGCCGATTTCTTGGCCGCCATCTGGCGCGTGCGGGCTGGCCAGATCAAGGCACATTTCAAAACTGCGGCTGAGCATCTCGCCCCTGATGCGACCCGTACCGTCGCGCCAGAATTCAGCCTCGATTCCGGGATGCAGCGCAAACAGCCGGGCATAGATCGCGGCTTGCGGATCGCCGCAGCGGGTAACGGCCAGTTCCAGGCTGGCTTCGAGGGCAGCACGATGATCCATGCCGTCATGCTGCGCCGTCCGCGTGCCGCCGGCAAGTGAGGTTTGCCACCATGACCGCAAGAAGCGCCCAGCGTTAACCTTTGAGCCCGTTAAGTTTTTACCTGCGTTAACCTTTTTACATTGCGACTGTCATATTGACAAAGTCGACACGATGTTTAACAAACTGTTTCATTGTTGGCACCGGCAGCGTTTGTTCTTTGTTTCGCTGGTGCCCAACGGGGAGTGTTACGATGGACGTCAATCAGCCCTTCGTCGATTATTACGCGGTCCTGCGGGTCCATCCGGAATGCGATTCGCGCACCCTGGAAATCGCCTACCGCAAGCTGGCCAAGCTTTATCACCCCGATCACCCTGAAACCGCTGATACCGGCATGTTCAATGCGGTGATCGAAGCCTATCGCGCGCTCAAGGATCACGCCAAGCGTCTGGCCTATGACGTTCTCTACAGCACCAACACCGGCTTTGCCTTCTCCGATGCCGATTGCATTCTGTCCGAAGAGCGCACCGCGCTGTCCGACGCCGAGGTGCATGCCGAAGTGTTGATGGCGCTCTACAAGCGTCGCCGCGAGCGCGCTTCCGAGCCAGGTCTCGGCTCCTATGAGCTGCAGCGCCTGCTCGATTGCACCAGCGACGCCTTTGATTTTCACGCCTGGTATCTGAAGGCCAAGGGGTTCGTCGAGACCACCGATCAGGGCAAGCTGGCCATCACCATCGCCGGTGTTGATCATGTGATCAACCTGTCGCGCGGCGCGGCGCAGGATCGCCTGCGCATCTCGCAGTTCGGCAACCAGCAGGGCGGGCGGGCCTGGCCGCGTGAGGCTGTGGCCGCCTGATCGCACGGGCAGCGGTTTTCGGGCGCGCCGGCTCCACCGTGGATGCCCCCAAGCTGATAGACGCCCGCGCTGCTTGGCGGTAGGGAACGGGCAACGCCCTTCCTTCATGCAAAGCTGAACCCAAGTGAACCTGTTCGCCGACTATGCTGCCATCGTGAAGGCGGCACTGGATGAATTGATTGCCGCTGGCACCCTGCCCGCCGGCCTGTCGCTTGCCAATGTGACGGTGGAACCGCCGCGTGATGCGTCGCACGGCGATCTCGCCACCAATGCCGCCATGGTATTGGCCAAGCCTGCGGGCATGAACCCGCGCGCGCTGGCCGAAGCGCTGGTCGCCGCGCTACGCAGCAAGCCAGGCATCGCCGCGGCCGAGGTTGCCGGGCCGGGCTTCATCAATCTGAAGCTGGCCGACAGCGTGTGGCACGCCCAGATCACGGCGATGCTGAACACCGGTGCCGATTATGGCCGCAGCACGGTGGGCCAGGCCAAGCGGATCAACGTCGAATATGTCTCCGCCAATCCCACCGGGCCGATGCACATGGGCCATTGCCGCGGCGCGGTGGTGGGCGATGCGCTGGCTGGCCTGCTGGAATATGCCGGCTGGCAGGTGACCCGCGAATATTACATCAACGATGCTGGCGGCCAGGTCGATACGCTCGCCCGTTCGGCCCACCTGCGCTACCGCGAAGCCCTTGGCGAGACGATCGAGATCCCGGAAGGCTTTTACCCCGGCGACTATCTGGTGCCAGTGGGCCAGGCGCTGGCCGCTGAATTTGGTTCCACACAGGTGAACGCGCCCGAAGCCGATTGGCTGGCGCTGTTCCGCAGCCGCACCGTCGCGCTGATGATGGAGCGTATCCGCGCCGATCTGGCCCTGCTTGGCATCGTACAGGATGTGTTTTTCTCCGAAGCCTCGTTGGGTGCGCGCGTGCAGGAATCGCTCGACACGCTGAAGGCCAAGGGCCTGATCTATGAGGGCGTGCTGGAAAAGCCGAAAGGCGGCACGGGGGACGACGGGGGCGAGGATTGGGAACCGCGCCCGCAAACCCTGTTCCGATCGACCGATTTCGGCGACGATCAGGACCGCGCGATGATGAAATCGAACGGCAACTGGACCTATTTTGCCGGCGACGTCGCCTATCACTGGGACAAGCTGACCCGGGGTTTTGATGCGCTGGTGAATATCTTCGGCGCCGATCACGCCGGCTATGTGAAGCGCATGACGGCCGCGACCAAGGCGCTGTCGGACGGCAAGGTTACGCTCGACATCAAGATCGTCAATCTGGTCAAGCTGCTGCGCGCCGGCGAGCCGGTGAAAATGTCGAAACGCTCCGGCAACTTCGTGACGCTGGGCGAAGTGGTGGAGGAGGTCGGCAAGGATGTCGTGCGCTTCGTCATGCTCACCAAGCGACCGGAATCGATGATGGATTTCGATTTCGCCAAGGTGGTCGAACAAAGCCGCGACAACCCGGTGTTTTACGTTCAATACGCTCACGCCCGCATCGCGAGCCTGGGCCGCAAGCTGGCCGAAGCCGGTCTGGCGCTGCCGGAGCCCGATCTGACCTTGCTGGACGCCGATGAGCTGTCCGTGGTCAAAATGGCCGCCAATTTCCCGCGCATCGTCGAACAGGCCGCCGAAGCCCGCGAACCACACCGCATCGCCTTTTATCTGGGCGATCTGGCCGCCGCCTTCCACAGCCAGTGGAATGCCGGCAATGATGATGCGACCCGCCGCTTTGTGCTCACCGAACGTCCCGACCTGACGGCAGCCCGGCTGGCCATGGCGCGCGCGGTGGGGCAAGTGATCAGGAACGGCCTCGCGGTAATCGGGGTGGCAGCGGCAGAGGAATTGCATTGATGGTTGGGCGCGATGAGGATGCCCCGTGGCTGGCCGAAGCCGCGCCGCTGCGCGCTGAGCCGCCGAAGAAGCGCGCCCTGCTCAACATCGCCATCGCCGTGCTGGCCCTGGGTGCCGTCGCGGCGGTGGCCCTGCTGATGCTGCTTGGCCGCCGCGATGGTGGCTCGTCCCAGGGCTATATGGAAGCCGAACAGGCACCGTTGATCGAGGCCGACGCCGGCCCCTACAAGGTGCCACCCGCCGATCGGCAAGGCATGGACGTGCTGGGCGACGGCGAGGTGATCCATGAAGCCGTGCGCGGCGAAAACCCGGGTGCGGTGATCGATATGGGCGCCTTGCCCGAAGAACCGCTGGGCCGCCCGCGCGATCTGCTGCCGCCCGGAACCACGCCCCCGCCCGGAACAA
>NZ_JANPML010000204.1:0-2599 GCF_031422795.1 Sandarakinorhabdus sp. | reverse complement strand
ATCGTGGCGGTGAGCACAACAACAGAAAGTAAACGAATCATTAAAAGCCCCCAAAACAAAGCAACTAACACTCAAAATATATTTGACTGTCATTCAAAGGCAAGTGAAAAATAACCATGTTTCACCCGAACAGGCTGTTTTGCCGCAATCCCACTCAGATCCGTTCTGCTGTGCCTCCTGAGTGCGCAAAATGATGTTTTATGAAGATTTCAGGCGCGGTTGCGCACCAGCGTGAGCATGGCGATGCCGCACCAGATGATGTTGAGCACCATCGACGGAATGGCGCCGTGGTATGCGGTGTTGACCACGAAGCCAACCGCACCCACCAAATTCAGCCATTGGAAGATCGGCGACTTGCCATCAAGCCGGCCGGCGCTGGCCAGCGCATAGGCTGCCAGCACCAGAACCGCCCCGATCCAGCCCGCCGCCTCGATGGCAAGCGTTTGCCCGTTCATGCAGACGCGAGGTTGCGCAGCACGTAGGGCAGGATGCCGCCGGCGTAATAATAGGCCAGCTCCTGCTCGGTATCGATCCGGCACAGGGTTTCAAAACTGCCGGTCGAACCATCCGGGCGGGTGAAGGCCACGGTGAGCATCTGGCGCGGTTTGAGATTGGCGAGGCCGGTGATTTCGAACACTTCTTCACCGGTGAGGCCAATCGACTTGCGGTCGCTGCCAGCGGCGAATTCCAGCGCCAGCACGCCCATGCCGACCAGGTTGGACCGGTGGATACGTTCAAAGCTTTCGGCGATGACAGCGCGCACGCCCAGCAGCGTGGTGCCCTTGGCCGCCCAATCGCGGCTGGAGCCGGTGCCATATTCCTTGCCGGCGACGACCACCAGCGGCGTGCCGTCGGCCTTGTAGGCCATGGCGGCATCATAGATGGCGTGCTGCTGGCCTGTGGGCAAGTGACGGGTCACGCCGCCTTCCACGCCCGGCACCATTTCGTTGCGGATGCGGATGTTGGCAAAGGTGCCGCGCATCATCACTTGGTGGTTGCCGCGGCGGGCGCCATAGCTGTTGAATTCTGCCTTGGTCACCTGGCGTTCGGTCAGGTAGCGGCCGGCGGGGCTCGATTCCTTGATGCTGCCGGCCGGGCTGATGTGATCGGTGGTGATGCTATCACCAAACACGGCCAGGGCGCGGGCGGCGATGATGTCGGCCACCGGGGCGGGCGTCATCGTCATGCCGTCGAAATAGGGCGGGTTCTGCACATAGGTGGACGCCGGGTTCCAGCGGTAGGTGGCGCCGCCTTCAACCTTGATGGCCTGCCAGCGTTCATCGCCATCGAACACATTGGCATAGCGCGCGGCAAACATTTCCGGCGTGACATTGGCCATCACCATGCCGGCGACTTCGGCGTTGGTGGGCCAGATGTCCTTCAGATAGACCGGGCCGTTGGTGCCTTCACCGATCGGTTCCTTGGTCAGATCCTTGCGCATCGTGCCGGCCAGCGCATAGGCGACGACCAGCGGCGGCGAGGCGAGATAATTGGCCTTTACATCCGGCGAGACGCGGCCTTCGAAGTTGCGGTTGCCCGACAATACCGAGCAGGCCACGATATCGTTGGCGTTGATGGCCTCGGAGATCGGCTCTGGCAGCGGGCCGGAGTTGCCGATGCAGGTGGTGCAGCCATAGCCAACCAGGTTGAAGCCCAGCGCATCCATGTCTGCCGTCAGGCCAGACTTGTCGAAATAATCGGTGACGACCTTGGAGCCCGGGGCAAAGCTGGTCTTCACCCAGGGCTGGTTTTTCAGGCCAAGCGCGCGCGCTTTGCGGGCGACGAGGCCGGCAGCGACGAGCACGGCGGGGTTGGAGGTGTTGGTGCAGCTGGTGATGGCGGCCAGCACGACATCGCCGTGGCCGATATCATAACTGGCGCCGGCCACCGGCACCCGCTGCGCCATATGTTCGGCCTTGCCGTAGCTGCCAGCCAGTTCCTTTTCATAGGCCGGCTTGGCGTCGGAGAGCAGCACCTTGTCCTGCGGGCGGCGCGGGCCGGCGAGGCTGGGCATGACGCTGCCCAGATCAAGCTCCAGCGTGTCGGTGAACACCGGATCGGGCGTATCGGCATCGCGCCACAGGCCCTGCGCGCGTGCATAGGCTTCGACCAGCGCGACATTTTCAGCCGTGCGGCCGGACAGCACCAGATAATCGATGGTCTTGGTATCGACCGGGAAGAAGCCGCAGGTGGCGCCATATTCCGGCGCCATGTTGGCCAGCGTGGCGCGATCAGCCAGCGTGAGTGCATCGAGGCCGGGGCCAAAATATTCCACAAAGCGCCCAACGACGCCCTTTTTGCGCAGCATCTGGGTGGCGGTGAGCACCAGATCGGTGGCGGTCACGCCTTCGGCCAGATTGCCGACCAGCTTGAAGCCGACGACTTCGGGGATCAGCATGGAAACCGGCTGGCCCAGCATTGCGGCTTCGGCTTCGATACCGCCAACGCCCCAGCCCAGCACGCCCAGGCCGTTGATCATGGTGGTGTGGCTGTCGGTGCCGACGCAGGTATCCGGATAGGCGACGGTCGCGCCCGAGGCGTCTTCGCTGCTCCAGACGGTTTTGGCGAGATATTCCAGATTGACCTGGTGGCAGATGCC
>NZ_JANPML010000203.1:0-1528 GCF_031422795.1 Sandarakinorhabdus sp. | reverse complement strand
CCCGCTTTCGACCTGGCAATATGATCATGCCGCGCTGATCACCATGGTGGCGCACACGGTGCCGCACGAAAATATCGCCTGCGAACTGTTCTACCCGTCGGGCCCGCTGGCGCTGCTGCCGATGCGCGACACTGAAGACGGTCGCCCGCGCACCGCCATCGTGTGGACCATCGACCGCACGCATATGGAGGCCGCGAAGAAACTGGGCCCCAAACAGCTTGCCGCCGAAATCGCCGCCCGCATCGATGGCACCATGGGCGAGATTGAGGTGATTGCCCCGCAGGCCGTGTGGCCGCTGGGTTATCACCACGCCGCCCGTTATACCGACACGCGCCTGCTGTTGCTGGGTGATTCCGCCCACGGCATCCATCCGATTGCCGGTCAGGGCCTCAACATGGGTTTCCGCGATGTCGCGGCGGCGGCCGAAGTGCTAACCAACGCCGCGCGGTCCGGCCTCGATCTCGGCAGCCCCGACGTGCTGGCGCAGATTTCGGCGTGGCGGCGGTTTGACAACAGCCTGGTCTGCGCGGTCACCGATGGCCTCAACCGGCTGTTCGCCATCCCCGGCCGCACCCCCAGCCTGGTGCGCCGTTTCGGCCTGTCCACGGTGGAACGCCTGCCGCCGTTGAAGCGCTTCTTCATGAATCAGGCGCGCGGCGAGACGGGCAAACTGCCGGCGCTGCTGAAAGGCGAGCTGGTCTAGCAGATTGCAGCGTTGCAGCGGCGCGATGCAGTCGACACTTTGCCGGCCATGATCGATCGCGACGCACTCCTTGATAAATATCGGCTTGAGCGGGACAAGCGCCTGCGCCCCGAGGGCAATGCCCAATATGTGCGGGCGGCCACGCATTTTCCGCAGATGCTGGGCGATCCCTACACGCAGCGCTTGGAACGCGCGCCAGTCACCGATCATGTGCGCTTTGCCATGGTGGGCGCCGGTTTTGCCGGGTTGTGCACGGGCGCGCGGCTGGCGCAGGCCGGGATCACGGATTTCCGCCTGATCGATGCCGGCGGCGATGTGGGCGGCACCTGGTACTGGAACCGCTATCCCGGCGCCCAGTGCGACACGGCGTCCATCATCTACATGCCGCTGCTGGAAGAAACCGCGCATATTCCGACCGAAAAATATGCTCACGCCCCCGAAATCCAGGGCCAGGCCAAGAAGATCGCGCAGACGTTCAACCTGTATGAAAAGGCGCTGTTCCACACCGAGGTGAAGGCCTGCACGTGGGATGAGGCCAAAGAGGTCTGGGTGATCGAGACCGACCGCGGCGACCATTTCACCGCCGATTTTGTCGGCATCGGCACCGGGCCACTGAACGTGCCTAAACTGCCCGGCATTTCCGGCATCGAACGCTTCAAGGGCCACCAGTTCCACACCAGCCGCTGGGATTATGCCTATACCGGCGGCTCCGCCGAAGGTGCGCCGATGGACAGATTGGCGGGCAAGCGCGTCGCCATCATCGGCACGGGCGCCACGGCGGTGCAGTGCGTGCCGCATCTGGCCCGCGATGCCGGCCAATTGTTC
>NZ_JANPML010000202.1:0-1740 GCF_031422795.1 Sandarakinorhabdus sp. | reverse complement strand
AATCGTTGCCAGCCGGTCGGTATCAAGGCTGCCGGGCACCAGCATCAGGATGCACGGCAGGCTGCCAACACGTTCACCAGCAAAGAAACTGACCAGCGGACCAGGGCTGCCGCGGCTGGCCGTGCCAAGCACCAGTGCGCGTATGCCAGGATTGTCCTTCACATGCGCCAGGATCACCGCCGATGGCTCACCTTCCAGCACCAGAGCGCCGGGCCGGGCGCAGTGCATCGCTTCGGCCTCTCCGGCCAACTGCTCCAGCAAGGCTTCGGCCTCGGCTCGGGCTTCGGCGGCCATCATCGATTGCACAGTGCCGAAATGCATGAATTCGGTGGGCCTTACCACGCTCACCAGCCGCACATCGGCACCCACATGCGCGGCGCGCAGTACGGCAAAGCGCATCGCTACCCGGCTTTCCGGGCTGTCGTCGATCACGACCAGATATGTGGCAGCAGCATCCATTGCGCCAAGCTTGGGCGATGAAACCGATTCCGGCAAGCTACACACGGCTCTTGAGCGCGTCGGCCAGGCTGGTGGTGGCGCTGCCCGGCGCCTTGGGACTGGGCTGGCCGGGGCCGGGCGCCCAACCGGCGACATGCAAAATCTCGATGGTGACGCTGGTCTTGCCATCAGCATCGGTCATGGCGGCAAAGCGCTGCGCCGCCGCCATCAGCACATCGCGCCGCAGCGCCCGGCGATCGCGCAGCACCGAACGCGCGCCCATCGCCGTGAGATCATCGAACAGGCCGAACAGGCTGGCATACCGCAGGGTGACACGCTCCACATCCGCTACCGGCATGGCAAAACCAGCGCGAGCCAGCAGGCCGGCCGCCGCGTTGGCCTCCACCATCGGCGCGGTGTGGCTGCCGGCGCCGCCGGTGATGGCGGCTTCCGCTTCCAGCAGGCAGGCGCGCAGTTCCACCAGGCTCATGCCGCCCACGAAGGCCGCCACGAACAGGCCATCCGGCCGCAGCACCCGCCTGATGCCGGCCAGTGCAGCCGGCAGATCATTCACCGTGGTGAGCGCTCCGGCTGAAACCACCAGATCAAAGCTGGCATCGGCAAAGGGCAATTGATCCTCGTCGGCAACAGTCACACCGGGTTCGCCGGCGCTCAACGCTGCCCGCGTCGCCGCCGGCCAGATGGCGCGCGGACCGCCCAGATCAAGCACATCGGCAAACGGCCGCGCCACCATCGCCACACGTTCGCGCAATTCATCGGCCATCAGATCATGGAGGAACGATACCGCACCAAAGCCCGGCGCGGCATCAGCATGGCGGCGGCGGCGCAGCGCGGCATCAAAAGGCAAAAGGTCACTCATCCCGCTCTCTTTACGCCGCGCACGCCCTGGCGCAAACTGCCGCCGTGGTAGCTGTGCTGGCCTTGGTGACGACCCCCCTGCGTGCGGTGATCGACGTCGTGCTGCCGCCGCGTTGCCCGGCTTGCGGCGAAATCGTGGACGGCGATGATCGGTTTTGCGCCAGCTGTTTCGGCCAGTTGCAGGCGCTGGGCCCGCCGCAATGCGCCTGCTGCGGCGTGCCCCTGCCCCACGAAGGCGATGCCGCCGCGCTGTGTGGTGCCTGCCTTGCCGAACCGCCACGCTATGCGCGCGCGCGGGCGCCGTTTGCCTATGGTGGCCCGACCCGGCTGCTGGTGCTGGCACTGAAACACGGTCGCCGCCTGCACCTTGCCCGCATGATGGCCCGCGCCATGTTGCGCGTGGCCGGTGATCTGCCCGAAGAC
>NZ_JANPML010000201.1:0-5299 GCF_031422795.1 Sandarakinorhabdus sp. | reverse complement strand
GGGCAACAGAGTCGAAGATTCCATCAACAAAGACTATTTTCAGTAAACAATGGTAAACAATTGTTGAATAAATGAGTCAGTTACGAATCGAACGAATAGTGATAAAGATATGGCGCATGATTACTTATTAAAAAGGAAAGTTAAATTTCGATGTTCGGCCAGCATGGGCTGAGCCTGGCCAAGGATCGGGCAGGCAGCCTATCAACAGTGACGGCATTGCTGATGCCGGCGCTGATGGCGGCTGCTGGCATTACCAGCGACACGCTGCAATGGTCGCTGCAACAGCGGATCATGCAGCGCCAGGCGGAAATTGCGGCGCTGGCCGGTGCCGAAGCGCTGTCGCAAAACCGCGCTGTTGCCGAAACGGTGCAGGCCCAATTGGCCAGCGGGGGCCAGCCGGCCATTGCCATCACCCCGATCATCGAACAGGGGCCATCATCCGGGCCGTTTGCGGGTGATCCGCTGGTGGTGCGCGTGCAGCTTTCCAGCATCGCCCGCCTGCCCTTTGCCAGCTTGTTCTCGTCCGCCGGCGTGCCGATCAGTGTCGAAGCCACAGCCGGCCTGGTGGAAGAACGGACGGCCATGGCCATTGCTGGCCATTGAGCCACCATTCAGCAACCCTGCTGCCGCTGAGCAGTATTTTCTGCTGAAACCCAGTCATTTGCACCGAACACGCAGCGCCGGAGAAATCCGCAGTTGCCCGTTCAACACATTGCTGGAATTTGGAAATATGGCCAGGCAGCAAAACGTAAACAGAGTATGAATACTGGTCTTGGAGAGATACATTATTGCATGATATCTGGGCAAAATGTGCCATTAACGTTTTTTTGACACCTAATCTGCTATTTGATTCGCGGTAAAGATGCGTTCGTCGCGTAAAACAGGGCGTAACAGTAATGGGTGGCTTTTTAATGCGCCGTCTGCGGGCCAGCCGGCAGGGCAATATCGCAACGATGACGGCATTGATGATGCCGGTGCTGATCGGTTCGGCTGGCCTGGCCAGCGACACGATCCAGTGGACGTTGACCAAGCGCATGATGCAGCGCGCTGCCGATTCGGGCGCCATCGCGGGTGCCTATCAGCTCAGCCAGACCACTGGCAGCAACAACGCGGGCGTTCTGCAATCGGCGCGCAACGACATCACCCGCAATGGCGGCTTTCCCATGTCGATCGCGCCGGTGATCAACTCCCCGGCCACGTCTGGCAGCTTCCGCGATGCCACATCGGCGGTGGAGGTGATCCTGGCGACCGATCTGCGGCTGCCCTTCACCGGCCTGATCATGGGCGGCCCGATGCGGATCAGCGCGCGCGCCGTGGCTGAAGTGGTGGGCAATGGCGATTATTGCGTGCTGGCACTGGAAAACACCAACACCCCCGGCATCCCGATCGGCGGCAGCGCCACGGTGAACCTGGGCTGCGGCATGATGAGCAATGCGCCCAGCACCACCAGCATCATCGCCAACGGCGCCAGCAATGTGACCGCCAGCCCGGTGGCAGCGGTGGGCAATGTGCCGCCCGGCAACTATGCTGCAGGCACCGTTCGCGAAAGCTATGCGCTGCCGCTGCGTGACCCGTATCGCAACCTGCCGGATCCGATCAATATCGCCAACAGCAACAACGATCTGCGGGTGCAACCAAACCGTTCCAGCACGTTCAGTTCGGGCACCTACCGCAATATCGATGTCAGTGGCACCGCCACCTTCAATCCGGGCGTTTATTATGTCACCGGCAGTGTAAACTTCGGCAGCCAGGCCAACGTCACGGCCAATGGTGTGGTGTTCATCCTTACCGCCACCAACATCGCCAGCAACACCAGCAACGTGGCGACAGTGGGCATGCAAGGCGGCGCCCGTCTCAACATGGCGGCGCCCAGCACCGGCACCTATGCCGGCATCCTGTTTTATCAGGATCGCCGCGCCACCAACACCGCAACCAACATCATCAACGGCAACAGTTCCAGCCTGCTGCAGGGCGCGCTGTATTTCCCGCGCCAGGAACTGCAGATGAACGGCACCAGCGGCATGAATACGCGCTGCCTGCAGATCGTGGCGCGCCGCGTTGATTGGCGCGGCAACACCAATATCCAGAACGTCTGCCCCGCCAACAGCGGTGCCGGTTCGTTCAAGGGCACTCAAATCAAGCTGGTGGCATGATGATGCGTGTTTTGTCGTCCATCCGTGCCTGTCGCAGCGGCTCTGCCGGTGCCGAAATGGTGCTGATCGCTCCGGCAATGGCCGGCCTGCTGTTTGTCGCCATGGATGCCGGCCTGGCCTTCTGGGAAAAACATCAACTGGAACAGGCAGCCCAGACCGGCATCGAACTGGCACTGGCACCCGGCACCATCGGCACCGGATCGTTCAGCCATCTCGATCCGGCAGTGCGGGCCGCCTATGGCAAACAGGTGCAATCCCTGACGGTGGATAACTGGCTGGAATGCAACGGTGTGCGCCAGAACAACTGGAACAGTTTCTGCCCGGCCGGGCAGGTGTTTGCCCGCTTTGTTTCGGTGCAGGTGCAATCCGAATATGTGCCGCAATATAGCTTTGGCGGCCTGTTGCATGGCGACGGCCGCAATGGCGGTTTTGTGTTGACTGGTGATGCTGTGGTGAGGCTGCAATGATCCGTACACTCCGTATTTTCGCCCGCAACCGCAGTGGCGCCACCGCCGCCGAATTCGCGCTGACGTTGCCGCTGTTCCTGGCGTTCGTGTTTACGTTCTTCGGGGTTGGCTCCGTTTTCTGGGCAAACGCCGGGCTGCGCAACGCGGTGGGCGAAGGCGCCCGCGTGGCCACCCTGTTCCCGCGCCGCAGCAATACCGAAATCCAGAATGCCGTCAGTGGCAACAGCTTTGGCCTGGCCAGCGTGATGGCCGCGCCTACGATTACCGCCGGCACCGCCAACGCCCAGGATTTCGTGGACATCACCGTCACGGTGACCCCGCATTTCGATCTGTTCTTCATCGATGTGGAACCGATCACGCTCAGCGAAACGCGCCGGGTCTATCGCCCCGCCTGATTTGCGCGGCTACTCCGCGCGGGGATGTGCCGCCGCCCACGCATCCAGCAACTGCGCCGCATCGACCTTGGTATAGATCTGCGTTGACGACAGGCTGGCGTGGCCCAGCAGTTCCTGCAATTGCCGCAGATCGGCGCCGCGGGCCAGCAGATGGGTGGCAAAACTGTGCCGCAGCGCGTGCGGTGTTGCACTGGCGGCCAAGCCCATGACAGCGCGCGCCGCCTGCACCGCCCGGCGCACCGTGCCGGGATCGAGCCCGCCGCCCTTCACCCCGCGAAACAACGGCTCAGCCGGGGCCAGATCGAACGGGCACTGCGCCACATAATCCACAATCGCGGCCCGCACTTGGCGCAGCAGCGGCACAATCCGCGTCTTGGCGCGCTTGCCGGTCACCGCGACCACCTCGCCCAGGGGCAACGCAGCCCCGGTCAGCGACAGCGCCTCGCCGATGCGCAGCCCCGCCCCATACAGCAGCAGCAGCACCGCCGTGTCGCGCGCCGCCAGCCACGGCTGGGCTGCCGCTTCGCCCACCACATCAACCAGCTGCCGCACTTCAGCCGGGGTGACAGCGCGCGGCAGGCGGCGCGGCTGTTTCGGGGCTTTCAGCGCGGCGATGGCATCGCAGGCCAGGCCTTCGCTGCGCCGCGACCAGGCAAAAAAGCCCTTCAGGGCCGAAACGTCCCGCGCCAGCGATGGCGCCGCCAGGCCCTCGCCGCGCCGCAGGGCCAGAAAGGCGCGCAGCTCCGCCGGTTCGATTGTGGCCAGCCGGCCGCCAGTGACCAGCCCGCCCAGATGGGTGGACAGGAAATCATCGAACCGTTCCAGCGTCAGGCCATAGGCGCGCAGCGTGTGGACAGACAGGCGGCGCTGGTCGCCGGAATAAGCGAGAAAGCGGGCAATGAGCCCGGCCAAAGGCTCGGCCGCCGCGCTCAGAGGATGCTTTGCCCGGTCTTGGCCCAATCGGCGTCGAACGCAGCCAGCCCCTTGTCAGTCAGCGCGTGCGCGGCCAGTGCGCGGATCACCGCCGCCGGCATGGTGGCAACATCAGCGCCAATGCGGGCCGCGGCCAGCACATGGACGGGCGAACGCACGCTGGCGACGAGGATTTCGGTCTTGAAATCATAATTGTCGTAGATGGTGCGGATGTCCTGAATCAGCTCCATGCCGTCGTGGCCGATATCATCCAGGCGGCCGACGAACGGCGAGATATAGGTGGCACCCGCCTTGGCGGCGAGCAGCGCCTGATTGGCGGAGAAGCACAACGTCACATTGGTCTTCACGCCTTCAGCGGTCAGCGCCTTGCAGGCTTTCAGGCCTTCCAGCGTGAGCGGCAGTTTGATGCAGATATTGGGCGCCAGCGCGCGCAGCACGGCGGCTTCGCGCAGCATGGTGGCGTGATCGGGGGCGACCACTTCCGCCGACACCGGGCCATCGACCAGCCCGCAGATTTCCTTCACCACTTCCAGGAAATTGCGGCCCGATTTGGCGATCAGGCTGGGATTGGTGGTCACACCATCAAGCAGGCCGGTGGCCGCCAGATCGGCGATTTCGGCAACATCAGCGGTATCGGCAAAGAATTTCATGGCGGCAGCCCAGCAAATTGAAGGGAAGGATTCGGCGCTGCTTTAACCGATGCAGGCCGGCTTTCCTACCATCGCTTTTGGTGCCGCAGTCCCCGACTGTCCTACGCAGCGCGGCTATGGTAGCTTTCCCTCAGGGTCGAACGCAATTTTCATCGGGAGACTTCCGATATGACGACGCTCGAACTTCAAAAAGCCCTGAAAGCCAAGGGTTTTGACCCAGGCGCCATCGATGGCGCGATGGGCCGCGACACCATTGCCGCCATCCGCGCCTTTCAGGCCGCCAATGGCCTGGAAGTGGATGGCGTGGCCGGGCCAGACACGCGGGCCAAGCTTGCCATCACCGCAGTGGCGGCCGCGCCCGATCCGATCCACAGCCTGTCGATGCCGTGGTTCATCGAAGCCCAACGCACCATCGGCGTGCGCGAAGACACCGGCCCCGGTTCCAACCCGCTGATCATCGGCTGGGCGCGGCGGCTGCGCATCGATTATGCCAAGGATGAAATCGCCTGGTGCGGGCTGTTCGTCGCCCACTGCATCGGCCTCACCCTGCCCGGCGAAGTGCTGCCCGCCAACGCGCTGGGCGCACGCACCTGGACCAAGTTCGGCGTGCCCTGCCCGGTGCCGCAGCCCGGCGCCGTGATGACCTTCTGGCGCGGCAGCCGCGATGGCTGGCAGGGCCATGTCGGCATCTATGTCGGCGA
>NZ_JANPML010000200.1:0-1936 GCF_031422795.1 Sandarakinorhabdus sp. | reverse complement strand
GCCAGCAGGTGCTGGGCGGCCACGGTTACATCGCCGAATGGGGCATGGATCAGTTCGTGCGCGATGCGCGGATTGCGATGATTTACGAAGGCACCAACGGCATCCAGGCGCTCGATCTGGTCGGCCGCAAGCTGGGTTCTGAGGGCGGACGCGGCACGCAGGCGTGGCTGGGGCTGGTGGTGGGCGACATCGCGGCGGCAAATGACGAGCGGCTGGCGTTCATCGCGCAGCCGCTGGCCCGCGCGCTGGGCGATGTGCAGGCCGGCGTGATGTGGCTGCTGCAGAACGGCATGGCCAATCCGGATAATGCCGGGGCGGGGGCGACCGCCTTCATGCGGATGATGGGCCATGTTGCGCTGGGCCATATGTGGCTGAAGATGGCGATTGCGTCGCAGACGGCGCTTGATGCCGGCACCGCCGATCCCGATTTCCACAACGCCAAACTGACCACTGCGCGGTTTTTCGCGCTGCGCGTGCTGCCGGAAACCGCGAGCCTGAAAGCCCAATTGGAAGCCGGCGCCGATACCGTGATGGCGCTGCCGGCCGAGATGTTCTGAGAGGACCGACCATGACCGAAGCCTATATTTACGACGCCGTTCGCACCCCGCGCGGCAAGGGCCGCAAGGACGGCAAGCTGCACGAGATCACCCCGATCCAGCTGGCGACGCAGGTGCTTGCCGCCGTGCGCGACCGTACTGGCATCAACACCGCCGATGTGGACGATGTGGTGCTGGGCTGCGTTTCCCCGGTGGGTGAACAGGGCAGCGACATCGCGCGCATCGCCGTGCTGAACGCCGATTATGCCGAAACCACGGCCGGCGTGCAGATCAACCGTTTCTGCGCGTCGGGCCTGGAAGCCACCAACATGGCCGCCGCCAAGGTGATGACCGGCGAAGCCATGTTTGCCATTGGCGGCGGCGTGGAATCCATGTCCCGCGTGCCGATGGGCAGCGATGGCGCCGCCTGGGCCACCGATCCGGCCGTTGCCTTCAAGACCTATTTCGCGCCGCAGGGCATCGGCGCTGATTTGATCGCCACCAAATATGGCTTCAGCCGCCATGATGTGGACGCCTATGCCATGGAATCGCAGCGCCGCGCCGCGCAGGCTTGGGAACAAGGCCGCTTCAAAGGCAGCATCGTGCCGGTGCGGGACGTGATCGGCGAAATCGTGCTGGCTCATGATGAACATATGCGCCCGCAAACCGACATGCAGTCGCTGGGCGGCCTCGCGCCGGCGTTCCAGGCCATGGGCGAACAGATGCCCGGCTTCGATGCGATTGCGCTGATGCGCTATCCGGAAGTGGAGAAGATCGATCACGTCCACCACGGCGGCAACTCTTCGGGCATCGTCGATGGCGCATCGGCCATCCTGATCGGCAACAAGGCAATGGGCGAGAAATACGGCCTGAAGCCCCGCGCCCGCATCCGTGCCATGGCGTCCGTTGGCAGCGAGCCGATGATCATGCTCACCGGGCCGGAGTTCGTGGCGCAAAAGGTGCTGCAGCGCGCCGGCATGACCAAGGACGATATCGATCTGTTCGAACTGAACGAGGCCTTTGCCAGCGTCGTGCTGCGTTACATGCAGGCGCTGAACATCAGCCACGACAAGATCAACGTGAACGGCGGTGCCATTGCCATGGGCCACCCGCTGGGTGCCACCGGGGCGATGATCCTGGGCACCGTGCTTGATGAACTGGAACGGACCGGCAAGGGCACCGCGCTGATCAATCTGTGCGTCGGCGCCGGCATGGGCACCGGTACCATCATCGAACGGCTCTATCTCCCCTCCCCTTCAGGGGAGGGGTCGGGGGTGGGGAAGTGGTGCGTAGTGGGAGAGGCCGGTGCAGGTGGGACGGCCCCACCCCCAGCCCCACCCCCGAAGAGGGGGGGTGTTTTAAAGCCCGTCGATAAAGGTCCCCGTGCCCAAGCCCGCGCC
>NZ_JANPML010000199.1:0-19268 GCF_031422795.1 Sandarakinorhabdus sp. | reverse complement strand
CGCGGCAATCTCGTCCTTCAGGCCGGCGACTTCGGCTTTCAGCGCGTCGGCACGGGCCATGTCCTTGGCGGCCATCGCCGCGCCAATTTCCCTGGAGGCCGCATTGCGGCGGGCCAGCGCTTCCTGTGCCGTGGTTTCGGCGGCGCGCCGGCCACTATCGGCCGAAAGCAGCACATCGGCAGCATCGGTGATGCCGCGGCGGGCAAGGCCGGCAGCGAAGGCGGCGGGATCGGCGCGGAGGGCTTTCAGATCGTGCATGATGTGGCTGCCTTTGCCCTGATGAGGCGTTGGCTGCAAGCGCCCCCTTCCATGCGCGAGCCGCCCTGCCTATGGTGAGCCCGTGATCGTTTCCTGCCCCAATTGCAAAGCACAATATCGGGTGGCGGTGGGCGTGGTGATGCGCCGCCCGCGGATGAAATGCGCTGCCTGCGATCATCGCTGGGTGCCCGCCGAAGAGATTGACGAAGATGAAGCCGTGGCAGCCGTGCAGGAAGAAGCGCGCGCCGCCAGCCTGCCGCCGCCGCCACCGCCCAAACCCGCGCCCGAACCGGAGCCCGAACCCGAACCGCCGCCGCCGCGCCGGCCCACCGCCGGCTGGCTGAAATGGCTGGTGGCCATCGTGCTGGGTGCGGCCTTCACCACGGCATCAGTTGGGCTGTGGGTGGGCCGGGTCGATCCCGAAGCCCTGCCTGGCCCTGAGCCTTTTTGGGCCGACGCGCTGGCGCAGCTGGCGCCGGCGGCCTCGCGCCTGGATGTGAACGTGGAAGGCCGGGTAACGCGCCTGCCCGGCGGCGGCGCGCTGCTGGAAGTGACCGGCACCATCCACAATCCCGGTTCAACCGCTGCCCCGGTCCCGCCGTTGCAGGCCCGCCTGCTCGTGGCCGGACAACCGCTGCGCGACTGGACCATCCCGCCGCCGGCTGCCAGCGTCGGCCCGGGCAAGACGCTGATCTTCGCCTCCAGCCTGACCGATGTGCCGCCCGGTGGTCCGGTCAGCGTGCAAGTGCGGTTGGGGCGTTAGACGGCGGAATCAGATGCCGCGCTTGGGCGCGGCAAACACCCGGCGAATTTCCGGTTCAAAGCTTTCCAGGCTGTCCACGTCGTAGTTCGGATCAAACGCCGGTGCGTCCCAGCGGTCGACGATCTTTTCGGCCATGTCGAACCACGGCTCGCCGCGATATTTCTCGCGGGCGGCCGGGTCCTTGCCCAGATGCTCGTAATAATAACGGCCCTGGAAATCCTGATGGTGGACGATGGCGTGGTAGATGTCGTCGGCCACATAGGGTTTCAGCATTTCGCCGGCGATGGCGCCGTGATTGGGGATGCTGAACAATTTGCCGATGTCGTGGCACAGTGCGGCGACCACTTCTTCATCGTTGGCGCCGTCGCGGCGGGCCAGGGTGGCGGTCATCAGGCTGTGGACCAGCTGATTGGCGCCAAAGCCGACCTCGATGGCTTCGAGGCGCTTCAGGCTGTCGATGATCTGATCGGCAGCGGCGGATTGCTGGTGCTTCATATGCTCACCAGCGATGTGCATCCAATCGTCTTTGGTGCCTTCCAGCATGGTCGTGAACATCGTCGATCCTCCCCAAAACGACTCAGGCCGCGTTTCCGGCCCAGACGTCGCGATAATGCTTCCTCAATGTCACCTTGTCGATCTTGGCTGATCCCAGCTTGGGCAGCTGATCATGGCTGATCCAGACTTTCGCGGGAATCTTGTAGGACGCAAGCCCGACCCGCAGGAAATCGGTCAGCGCATCGGGATCGAGATGCTCGCCCGGCTTGGCATAGACGACCGCGCCAACAATCTCGCCCAGCCGTTCATCGGGCAGGCCGAACACGCTCACTTCGGCCACCGCCGGGTGGGCATAGATGGCGGATTCGACTTCCTGGCAGCTGATATTCTCGCCGCCGCGGATGATGATGTCCTTCTTGCGATCGACGATGAACAGATAGCCGTCTTCATCGATGTAACCCAGATCGCCGCTGCGGAACCAGCCATCGCCCACAAACGCCGCTGCGGTGGCTTCCGGCTTGTTCCAGTAACCCCGGCAGTTGCACGCCGAACGCAGGCAGACTTCACCCACAACGCCGGCCGGCAGCGCATCGCCCACCGGGCCATCACCGTCGGCGATCCGCAATTCCATCAGCGGCGGCGCGGCGCGGCCGGTGCTGGCGGGTTTGTTGCGGTAATTCTCGCGGATATTGCCGGCACCCACGCCGTTGGTTTCGGTCAGGCCATAGCCCTGCACCGGGTGCTTGCCGGCAAATTCCTTCACCAGCCGGTCAACATGCTCCGGCGGGCGCGGCGCGCCGCCCGACGCGATGTCGACCAGGGTCGACAGATCATATTTGTGGCGATCAGGGTGCTGCATCAGCTCCAGGCTCATGGTCGGCACGCCGACGAAATAGGTGCAACGCTCCTTTTCGATCAGGCGCAGCGCTTCGCCGGCATCCCATTTGTGCATGATGATCATCTTGCGGCCGATGGCAAAGCTCACCAGCAGCACCGGCACCAGGCCGGTGATGTGGAACAGCGGCACATTGAGCAGCATCACCTGCTGATCCGCCGGTGCTGCGCCGGACTGCGCCGACAATTCCAGCAAGGCGAGGCCGGTCACCAGATAGTTCATCGCGGCCGAGACCTGAGCGCGGTGGGTGGAAACCGCCCCCTTGGGCGCGCCGGTTGAGCCCGAAGTATACATGATCGTGCAATCATCTTCGGGCAGCAGTTCGGGCACATGCCACATGGTGGCTGGGCTGGCCGCGAGCGCGTCTTCGGCGCGGGCAAAGCCCAGCTGGCTGGCGACTTCGCCCGAGGTGCGCACGGTGATGACGCTGGCCGTGCACGACAGAGTGGCGAGGCGGCGGGCGCGTTCTTCATCGGCAACCACCAGGCGAGCGCCGCTGTCATTGATGGCATAGGCCATTTCTTCGGCGGTCCACCACGCGTTCATCGGGATGCACACGGCGCCCATGTGGGCGCAAGCAACATAGGCGACGATCCATTCGGGATAGTTGCGCATGGCAACGCCAACGCGGTCGCCCTTGGCGATGCCTTGGCGGTGCTGCAGCATGGCGGCGAACGCCAGCGATTTGGCATAGACCTCGGCAAAGGTCATGCGCTCCTCGCCGAACACCAGGAATTCCTTGGCGCCGTTCACGGTGAAGAACATCGCCATGAATTCGCGCATGGTCGGCGGCGCGGCAGAAAATACCGGCAGGGTGACGCCGAGGACATTGGCCGTGCCGACACCAAGCGCCCCGCCGGGGGCCGTGATGCCGGCAACAACCTGATCGAGGGCGGCATCGAGGGCGGACTTCATGCGTGATTCTCCCAAGGGGTCGCTGCTGCTGGTCGCAGCTTTGTTACATCTCCTTCATGCCACGCCGCGCGATGCTTGCAAGCGCAAGCATCTTTTCCCCTCCTGCAAGCGGGAGGGGAAAAGATGATCAATACCCCAGCGTGCGCGCGATGCGATCACTGTGGAAGGCGGCGTCGCCAAAGGTTTCCTGGGCAGCGCGGGCGCGCTTCATGAAGAAGCCGATGTCATACTCGTCGGTCATGCCGATGCCGCCGTGCATCTGCACGCCTTCGTTGCTGGCCAGGATCGCCACTTCGCCGGCCTTGGCCTTGGCCAGGGAGACATACATCGCGGCGCGGTCGCTGCCTTCATCCAGCGCCTGCAGCGCCTTCAGCGTGGCGGATCGCGCCAGTTCAACTTCGCAGAACAGATGCGCGGCGCGGTGCTGCAGGGCCTGGAAACTGCCGATCTTCTGGCCGAACTGTTCGCGCTGTTTCAGATAATCCACCGTCATCGCAAAAGCCGTGCCCGATACGCCGAGCATTTCCGCCGCCAGACAGGCGCGGCCGGCATCCAGCATCTTTTCAAGGATGGCATAGCCTTCGCCGACGCCGCCCAGCACATCGGCGCCATCAACCTGCACATCGGCCAGCGTCACCCGCGCGGCGGCCCGGCTGTCCACCATCGAACGGCGGTCGATCTTCACGCCGTCGGCCTTGGGGTTGACGAGGAACAGGGTAATCCCGGCCTTGTCATCGGTTTCGCTGCCGGTACGGGCGGCAACGATCAGCGTATCGGCGCTGCTGCCATCGAGTACGAAGCCCTTGACGCCGTTCAGCTTGAAGCCATTGCCCGACGCGGTGGCGGTGGTTGCCACATGATTGGGCTTGTGGCGGGCGGCCTCGTCAGCCGCCAGTGCCAGCAGATGCGCGCCTTTTGCGATCAGCGGCAGATATTTGGCCTGCTGTTCGGCGGTGCCGTGTTTCAGCGCAGTGGCGCCCAGCACGGCGGTGGACAGCATCGGCGCGGCGCTGAGATTCTTGCCCATCGCCTCCAGGATGATGCCGGCCGCGACGTGGCCCATGTCGGCGCCGCCATGCGCTTCCGGCACCAGCACGCCGGCAAAGCCCATCTCGGCCATCTTGGCCCACACATCGCGGGCGAAGCCGTCGGGGTTCTGGCTGTCACGCAGGGCACGGTGTTGCGACACGGGGGCTTCGTCCTTGAAGAAGCCTTCCGCTGAATCGCGGATCATTTGTTGGTCGTCGGTGAGGATCAGCGGCATATCTGGCCTTCCTTCTGTCCCCTCTCCCGTTCGGGGAGAGGGTCGACTCGGCAAAGCCGAGCGGGGTGAGGGTCATTGGGAGCAGACGGGCCGGGCAAGGCTTTTCCCTCACCCTCCCACCGCTGCGCGGCGGGCCCCTCCCTCTCCCCAGATGGGAGAGGGGCCTTAAGCTCCCGGCAGGTCGAGCACGCGCTTGGCTATGATGTTCAATTGCACTTCCGACGTGCCACCCTCGATGGAGTTGGCTCTGCTGCGCAGCCAAGTGCGCGCCAGATCGCCTTCGCCCTTTTCCTCACCTTCCCAGGTAAGCCCGTCGCTGCCGCGGACCGACATCAGAAGCTGCATGCGTTCCTTGTTCAGTTCGGTGCCGTAGTATTTCAGCATCGAAGACAGCGCGCCGGTGCCCTGGCCTTGCTTGGCTTCAGCCAGCGTGCGTTCCATGGTCAGCGAAAACGCCAGCGCGTTGATCTCGTGGCGGGCGATGTCGGTGCGCAGCGCGGTATCGGCAAGGATGGCGGCATCCAGGCCGATCAGCCGCTTGGCGATGTTCGACACGCTGTCGCGCTGGCCGCCGCCGGTGGAATCACTGCCGCCGATCATGTCACGTTCGTGGGTGAGCAGATATTTGGCGATGTCCCAGCCCTTGCCGGCCACGCCCATCAGGTTCTCCTTGGGCACCTTCACGTTGTCGAAGAAGGTCTGGCAGAACGGCGAGGAGCCGGAGATCAACTTGATCGGGCTGGTCGAAACGCCATCGCTGGCCATGTCGAACAGCAGGAAGCTGATGCCGAGATGTTTCGCTGCCGTCGGATCGGTGCGGACCAGGCAGAAAATCCAGTCCGCCTTGTCGGCATAGCTGGTCCACACCTTGGAGCCGTTGACGAGATAATGGTCGCCCTTGTCTTCCGCCGACGTTCGCAGCGAGGCGAGATCAGACCCGGCGCCCGGTTCCGAATAGCCCTGGCACCAGCGGATTTCACCGCGCGCGATCCGGGGCAGATGCTCCAGCTTCTGGGCTTCATTGCCATATTTCAACAGCGCCGGGCCCAACATCCAGATGCCGAAGCTCGACAGCGGGGAACGCGCCTTGATGCGGCGCAGTTCTTCCGAAAGCACCTTGGCCTGCGCCCGGTCGAGCCCGCCGCCGCCATATTGGCTCGGCCATTCCGGCACCGTCCAGCCCTTGGCGCCCATGCGCTCCAGCCAGACGCGCTGCGCCTCGCTCTTGAAGCTGACCTTGCGGCCGCCCCAGCACACATCGTCATCATCGCGGATCGGTTCGCGCATTTCGGCTGGGCAGTTCGCCTCCAGCCAGGCGCGCGTTTCAGCGCGGAATGCATCAAGGTTGCTGGCCGATTCGGGCATGAGCCTTCTCCCACTGGAATTATCTTTGGCCCACTTTATGGTGCGCCCGGCTCGCCCCGCAAAGCTGGCAGATGATGTAGAGGCACGATGTTTCCTGATTTCCTGACGGCTGCGGTCGATTTCACCACTCTGCCGGTGCGGCCCGAAGCCTTCACCATCCCGGCCTTCAACCTTTTGGGCAGCTTATGGGGCCCGTTTGCGCTGCGCTGGTACAGCCTAGCCTATATCATCGGCATCGCCGGGGCCTGGTGGTTGATGAACCGGATGATCCGCAAACCCGGCGCGCCGCTCAACGACAAACAGCTCGACGATTATATCACCTGGGCAACACTGGGCGTCATCGGCGGTGGCCGGCTGGGTTATGTGCTGTTCTACAATCCCGACAAATATCTGGCCGCACCGATGGAGATCATCCGGCTGTGGGATGGCGGCATGAGCTTCCACGGCGGCTGCTTCGGGGTGGTGGCCGCCTGCTTCCTGCACGGCTGGTTTGCGCGCTACAGCGGGCTGCGCCTGCTCGACCTTGTCGCCACCGTCACGCCGCTGGGCCTTGGCCTTGGCCGCCTCGCCAATTTCGTCAATGGCGAGCTGTGGGGTCGGCCCACGGGCGGTGATTGGGGCATCATCTTCCCCGATGCCGGCCCGGAACCGCGCCACCCCAGCCAGCTTTATGAAGCCGGGCTGGAAGGCGGCGTGCTGTTCATCGTGCTGACGTGCATGTTCTGGTTCACGCCGGCCCGGCTGCGGCCCGGTCTGCTGTCTGGGGTGTTCGGCATTGGCTATGGCGTGTCGCGCTTCATCGTCGAATATTATCGTGAACCGGATCGCCAGCTTGGCGTGCTGTCCAGCGGGCTGACGATGGGCCAGCTGCTCACCCTGCCGATGATCGCCGCCGGTTTGCTGCTGCTGGTGCTGGCCCTGGTGCGCAAGCCCGTTTCGGCGTGAGTCTGGCGCACAGCCTTGCCGCGCGCATCACCGCCGATGGGCCGCTGCGGCTGGATGCCTGGATGGCGGCCTGCAACACCGCTTATTACGGCGGCGAAGACCCGCTTGGCCGGGATTTCATCACCGCGCCCGAAATCAGCCAGATGTTTGGCGAAATGATCGGCGGCTGGGTCGGCGATCTGTGGCTGCGTGCCCACAAGCCTGCGTTGCATCTGGTCGAGCTTGGCCCCGGCCATGGCAGCCTGATGGCCGATGCGCTGCGCCTGCTTGGCCGGCTGCCCGGCTTCACCGGCAGCGCCGGCCTGCACATGGTGGAAACCAGCCTGGCGCTGCGTTCCATCCAACGGGCCCGGCTGGCGGGCTGGGCGGCGCAATGGCACACCTCCGTGGATCAACTGCCAACCGATCGCCCGCTGATCATCATCGCCAACGAATTTTTCGATGCGCTGCCCATCCGTCAGCGTCGGCAGGCCAAGGAACTGCATGTCGATTTTGCCGATGGCCTGTTCATGCCGCTCTGGCTGCCGGCAGCCGATGATTCTGGGGCCGCTGACGCGGAATGGAGCGAGGCCGCCCAGGCCATCATGGGCCATCTGGCGGGGCGGGTGGCAGCACAGGGCGGCGCCATGCTGATCGTCGATTATGGCTATGGCGGATCGGTGATCGAGACTGTGCCGCTCGATACGTTGCAGGCGGTGCATCGCGGCGAAATGGTCAGCCCCTTTTACAACCCGGGCGCGCATGATCTGACGGCGCATGTGGACTTCAGCGCGCTGGCGGCCATTGCCCACAACCGTGGCCTGGCCGTGCACGGCCCGGTGGCACAGGGCGCGCTGCTCGGTGATCTGGGCATCGCGGCGCGGGCCGAAGCGCTGAAACTGGGCAAGCCGCCGCACGAAGCCGGCAGCATCACCGCTGCCCTGTTGCGCCTGACCGCGCCGCAGCAGATGGGGGCGATCTTCCGCGCCATGGCGGTCACCGCGCCGGGCTGGCCAGTGCCGGCCGGATTTGGCATGACGGGCCAATGACAGCGCCTGCACTTTCCTACCGCGATGCCACGCCCGCCGATGCCGGCACGCTGGCCGGCCTTGCGGCCGCAACTTTTGTGGCCACCTTCGCCAGCCTCTACAAGCTGAAGGACCTTAACGATTTCATCGCGCGCTATTCGGTGGAGGCGTATGCGGCCGATCTGGCTGATCCCGATATCGCTGTGCGTTTTGTCTGCATGGGCGATGTTGCCATCGGTTTCTGCAAGGTCAGCAGCCTGAAACTGCCCGCGCCTGATCCAACGCCGGGCGCGATGGAGCTGCGCCAGCTTTATCTCTTCCAGCCCTGGCACGGCCTCGGCATCGCCGATGTGTTGACACAGTGGGCAAAGGACACAGCCCGCGCGCGCGGCGCCCCCGAGATCTGGCTCAGCGTGTTCACCGAAAATCCGCGCGCCCGGCGCTTTTACGCCCGCCATGGCTTTGAAGACGTGGCGCCCTATCATTTCATGGTCGGCGATCAGGCGGATGAGGATATGTTGTGCCGGGCGAAGCTGTAGATTTTCTCTCCGTCACCGCCTTGGCTGGCGTGCGCCACGGGTTTCTCACCCGACGCGGCGGCGTTTCGTCGGGCCTGTTTGCCAGCCTGAATGTCGGGCTGGGCAGCAGCGACAGCCGCGACGCCGTGATCGAGAATCGCCACCGTGCCGTGCAGGCCGTCGCGCCGGGTGCGGCGCTGGTGACAATGCACCAGGTGCACAGCGCGACGGTCGTTCCCGTCATCGCCGCCTACCCGGATGACGAACGCCCGCATGCCGATGCCATGGTGACAGCAACGCCGGGCCTGGCGCTTGGCATTCTCACCGCCGATTGCGCGCCGATCCTGTTTGCTGACGTGGAAGCCGGCGTGATCGGTGCAGCGCACAGCGGCTGGAAGGGCGCGCTTGCTGATATCGGCCCGGCCACGGTGGCGGCGATGGAGCAGTTGGGTGCGCGGCGGGATCGCATCGTCGCCGCCATCGGGCCGACGATTGCGCGCGCCAGTTACGAGGTTGATCTGGCGTTCCGCGACCGGTTCTGCGCGGTCGATCCCGAACACGACGCTTTCTTCGCCGCTGGCAAGCCCGGGCACTGCCAGTTCGATCTGGAAGGCTTCATCGCCGCGCGCCTCGCGGTGGCCGGCGTGCGCACCGTGGTGGCGATGGGGGTCGATACCTATCCAGACGAAGCCCGCTGGTTCAGCTTCCGCCGCACCACGCATCGCAGCGAGCCGGACTATGGCCGGCAATTATCGCTGATCGCTTTGCCCTGAGTTTCGGCGCCGACGAAAAGCCCGATTCCCTTTTGCCGGCGCAACCCGTAACGTCGGACGCGCATGGACATCTATCTGCCCATCGCCGAAATGTCGGTGAACGCGCTGCTCATCATCCTGATGGGCGGTGCCGTCGGCTTCTTGTCGGGCATGTTCGGCGTGGGCGGCGGTTTCCTCACCACGCCTTTGCTGATCTTCTATGGCATCCCGCCAGCGGTCGCAGTGGCTTCCTCTGCCACGCAGATCACCGGTTCTTCCGTGTCAGGCGCGCTGGCCTATTGGGAACGCGGCCAGGTTGATGTGCGCATGGGCGGAGTGTTGGTGGCAGGCGGGCTGGTCGGAGCCGGGATGGGGCAGGTCGTCTTTTCGGTGCTGCAGCAACTGGGCCAGATCGATGTGGTGATCAGCCTGATCTATGTGCTGTTCCTGTCGGTGATCGGCGGGCTGATGCTGCGTGATGCGCTGGCTGCGCTGAAGGCCGCCCGGGCCGGGGTGGCCCCGCCGCCCCGCCGCATGCGGCATCTGCCCTGGGTGGCGGCGCTGCCATGGAAGATGCGCTTTCCCGGCTCCGGCCTCTATATCTCGCCACTGGCGCCGCTGCTGCTTGGCGCCGGTGTCGGCATGCTCACCGTCATCATGGGCATTGGCGGCGGCTTCATCATGGTGCCGGCGATGGTCTATATTCTGGGCATGCGCGCCCAGGCGGTGGTCGGCACCTCGCTGTTCCAGATCATCTTCGTAACGGCGGCCACCACGCTGCTGCACGCCACCGCCTCCAAAAGCGTCGATATCGTGCTGGCGCTGCTGCTGCTGCTGGGCGGGGTGACCGGCGCGCAGGTGGGCGTGCGGGCGGCGCAGAAATTGTCGCCGGATCGGCTGCGGCTGGCGCTGGCCATCATCGTGCTGGCGGTCGCGGTCCGGCTGTTCATCGGCCTCACCCTCACGCCGGATGAACCTTTTGCCCTGTTCGAGGGCGCATGATCGGCCGCATCCTTCTGGCCACCGGCCTTTGGCTGGCGCTGGTCGGCGCCGCACCCATCCGGCTGATCACCCAGCTTTCCCAGGCCCGAATCGATATCAACACGACATTTCGCGGCGCCGAACTGCTGGTCTTTGGTGCCATCCAGTATCCGCAAGGCAGCGTGCCCGACGCGCCGCCCGATATCGCCGTGGTGGTGCGCGGGCCGTCGGCGCCGGTAACCGTCCGCCAGAAAACCCGCATTGCCGGCATCTGGGTGAACGCCAGGGGTGTGCGCTTTGAATCGGTGCCGGGCTTCTATGCTGTGGCCGCCACCCGCCCCATCGCCGGGCTGGCCGACGAGCGTACCACCGCCATCTATGAAATCGGCATCCGCAATCTCCAGCTGTCGCCGGGCAGCGGGGCAGATGGGAACGTCAGCCGCGCGTTCGAAGCCGGCCTGATCGCGTCGCGCCAGAAAGCCGGGCTGTTCACCGAGCGACCGGGCGGTGTGCAGATCACCCGCGGCGTGCTCTATGCCGCGCGCATCGCCCTGCCGGCGGCGGTGCCGGTGGGCGACTATACCGCCGAAATCCACCTGGTGCGGCAGGGGCGCGTGCTGGCCAGCACGTCGGCCTCGTTCCTGATCGACAAATCGGGCTTTGAACGCTGGGTGTATGTGATGGCGCAGGAAAACAGCCTCGCCTATGGCCTTGCTGCCGTGCTGGCGGCGCTGGCGGCTGGCGCGTTCGCGGCGCTGGTCACGCGGAGCCGTTGGTGAGGGGCTGACAGGCCCTGCGGGTAAGCCCCTTGCAACCGCCAATATTCGACTCGCGTCCAGCCCCTTTTTCGTCTATCTTGAGGTCGGCGCATTATCGGCCCGTTGCTGTGAATACCTCACCGCATCGCCCGCTAGGCTCCAGTTTCAGACAGACAGCTACGGATTTGGAAATTAAATGAGCTTTGATCGACGGGGACGTGGTCCCGGGCGTGGTTCTGACAAGCGCGAACGCGGCTTTGACAGTTTTGAAGATTCGAGCCGCAGCTTCGGCGGTGGTGGCGGCGGCTTCGGCGGCGGCGGCGATCGTTTCGGCGGCGGCGGCGGCGGTGGCGGTGGCGGTGGCCGTGGCGGCTTCGGTGGCGGCGGTGATCGCTTCGGCGGCGGCGGTGCCGGCGGCGGCGGTGGTAGTCGCTTCGGCGGCGGCGGTGGTGGTGGCGGCTTCGGTGGCGGTGCTCCGCGCCGTGAAATGTCGCCCGGCATCGTGATCGGCACTGGTCGCGGCACGGTCAAGTTCTTCAACGCGCAAAAGGGCTTCGGCTTTGTGGTGCGTGAAGACGGCGGCGAAGATGTGTTTGTGCACATTTCGGCCGTGGAAGCCGCTGGGCTGACCGGCTTGGCCGATGGCCAACCGCTGGAATTCACCCTGACCGAACGCAATGGCCGCGTTTCGGCGACCGAACTCAAGATCGAAGGCGAACCGCTGCCGGTTGAAGATCGTGCCCCGCGTGAACCGCGCGAAGCCCGCGAACCGCGTGATGGTGGCGATTTCGAACGTCGTCCGTCGCGTGAACGCACGCCGTCGACCACGGGTGAGCGCGTTGAAGGCACTGTCAAGTTCTTCAACGGCACCAAGGGCTTTGGCTTCATCCAGCGCGACGATGGCGCGCCGGATGCCTTCGTGCACGTCTCGGCCGTTGAACGCGCCGGCTTCACCAATTTGAACGAAGGCCAGCGCGTCTCGTTCGAGCTGGAAGAAGATCGCCGCGGCAAGCAGGCCGCCGTGAACCTGAACGCGCTCTGACGCGCGCAGGTCGCTGAAAAAGGGGCGGTGGCCGGTCTGGCCGCCGCCCTTTTTTGTGGCTATTCCGCAAACTGCGGCAAAATCGCCAGCTTCCAGGGCCTTGGTGCTTGAGGGCTGGCGATAATGTTACAATCCTGTCATGTGACAACGCCGCTTGGGTGTTTACCAAGATAGCTTGTCCAATTTGTGTGGAGCAAAAACGATGGTGGCCAACAACAGCATAACGATCATCATGATCGTGATGAGCTATCTCATGGTTGCGGTGGTGGTTGCCGCCTTCTTCATGCACGGCCCGCGCGCGATTGATGATCGCAAGCAGCGCCAGATTGCCAAGCTGGTGTCGGGTGCCGAACTGCTGGCCGACGCGATCAGCCGCAACGGCAATGACCCGGTGCACCTGGCGCGCCTGAAGGCCCAATATGATGCCCACGCCCGCGCGCTGACCCAGCTTGGTACGCCGGTGCCGGCACTGACCGGCGGCGCGACGCTGCAGCAGGCTGCCTGATTTCAATAGTGGACAGGCCGGCCGGGTGTGCGCACCCTGCCTGGCATGACTGACAGCATCTTCGATTTCCCCGCCGCTCTGGCTGCCAATGCGGCGGCCAGGCCCAAACAGCCTGCTGTCATCTGCGGCAGTGATCGGCTGAACTGGCGCGAATTTGTCGCCCGCGCTGAAAAACTGGCCGGCACGCTGGCCGATCGCGGGGTGAAGCCCGGCGACAGCGTGGCCAGCATTGCGCTATCCAGCGTGGATTACGCCGTTTTGTGGGCCGCTGTGCTGCGCCTGCGCGCCACCATCGCGCCGTTGGCGCCAAGTTCCACGCCCGATCAGATCGCTGCCATGGTCGCCGATTCGGGCGCGCAGTTTGTCTTTGTCGATGCGCCCAATCGCGCTGCCTTTGGTGCAGTGCTCGGCGGCAAGACGTTGGTTGACCTCGATCGGCTGAACGGCTTCATTGATCCCACCGCGCCGTTGCCGCCGCTGGCACCGCTCGACGCGCAGGCCGGCTTCAACATCATCTATTCCAGTGGCACCACCGGCACACCAAAAGGCATCGTGCAAAGCTGCGCCATGCGATCTCTGCACATCACCGGCGGCCGCCGCATCGGCTATGGCCCGGATTGCGTCACGCTCTGCTCTACGCCGCTTTATTCCAATACCACCCTGGTCAGCTTCATCCCCACGCTGGCCTGGGGCGGCACCGTGGTGCTGATGCCGAAGTTCGATACCGCCCGCTGGCTGAAGGAGGCCGAAACCCACCGCGTCACCCATGCCATGCTGGTGCCGGTGCAATATCGCCGCCTGCTCGCCGATCCCGGCTTTGACGCCACCGATCTTTCGTCCCTGCAGATGAAATTCTGCACTTCCGCCCCCTTTGCCGCCGAACTGAAAGCCGAAGTGCTGCGCCGCATGCCCGGCGGCCTGATCGAGTTTTTCGGCATGACCGAAGGCGGCGTGGGCTTCATGCTCGCTGCCCACGAACATCCCGACAAATTGCACACCGTTGGCCTGCCGCAGCCCGGCCACGAAGTGCGCATCATCGATGAAGACGGCAACGACGTGCCGCCCGGCACACCCGGCGAGATCGTCGGCCGTTCACCGGCCACCATGAACGGCTACAAGAACCGCCCCGATCTGACCGCGAAGGCCTATTGGATCGACCCTACCGGCAAAGAGTGGCTGCGCACCGGCGATATCGGCCGGCTGGACGAGGATGGCTTCCTGACGCTCATGGACCGCGCGAAGGACATGATCATCTCGGGCGGCTTCAACATCTATCCGTCTGACATCGAGGCGGTGCTGCTCACCCTGCCCGGCGTGATCGAAGCCGCCGTGGTGGGTGTCGCGTCTGATGCCTGGGGCGAAACGCCGGTTGCCTTCGTGGTTGCGCCCGGCGGTTTCTCGGGTGGTGACGCCGAAGCCCTGCGCGCCGCCGCCAATGCCAAGGTCGGCAAGACCCAGCGCCTCGCTGCCGTGGTGCTGGTTGATGAACTGCCGCGCAGCCATATCGGCAAGGTGCTGAAACGCGAACTGCGTGATGGCTTCACCGGCAAGGTTGCCTGACTGTCATTTGACTGACCCCTCAAGAGGGGCTCCACTTGAACAGTCATTCAAGTGGAGCCCTGAGTCGATGACTGCCCCCATCCCGCCAACCGCCGAACGCATCGTCACCGCCGCCATGCAGCTGTTTGGCGAAAAGGGTTATGGATCGACCAGCGTTGCCGATATCCTGGCCGCCGCCAATGCCAACAGCGGCAGCCTCTATCACGTCTTTCCCACCAAGCAGGATGTGCTGATCGCGGTGCTCCACAAATATCTCGACGGCATCTGGCCGATGCTGCTGGCGCCGGCATGGGACGGGGTGAGCGACCCGATTGGGCGCATCTTTGCCCTGCTGGCCCGTTACCGTGAACTGCTCAACATCACCGATTGCAGCTTCGGCTGCCCGATCGGCAGCCTGGCGTTGGAAATCCACGAACCCGACCCTTCGGTGCGCGCGCTGCTGGCGGCCAATTTTGAAGCCTGGGTGGCGGCGGTGCGCATCTGCCTAGATGCCGCGGCAAACCGACTGCCGCCGGACGTGGATCGCAACGGCCTGGCGCAATTGGTGCTGAGCGTGATGGAAGGCGGCGTGATGCAGGCCCGCACCCACCGCAGCCTCGCCAGCTTCGATGCCGGCATAGCGGCGCTGCGCCATTATTTCACCCTGCTCGAACGGCAAGCGAAGGGGTACGTACGGTGAAGCACCTGCTGATCGCCGCCAGCCTGCTGGCTGCCCCCGCACTGGCCGCCCCCGCACTGGCCGCCCCAATGCGAGGCGATGTCCACAACGCGCCCCTGCCCGCCAGCGTTGCCGATACCAGTTTCGTCGCGCCCGATGGCAGCCGCACCCTGCAGCAGTCGATCACCATCAGGGCCCCGGTGGCGATCCTGTGGAAGGCCTTTGTCGAGCCGCAAGAATTCCGCAAATGGAGCGCGCCGGTGGCCGCCATCGATCTGCGCACCGGCGGCAGTATCGAGGCCAGTTACGATCCGAAAAAGCCGATCGGCGATCCGGACAATATCCGTCACCGCATCCTCACCTATCTGCCCGAACGGCTGCTGGTGTTCCAGAATATCCAGGCGCCATCGGGCCTGAAGGATCGTGAAGCGCTGGCCGCAGTCGTTTCGGTACTGGAATTCACGCCGCTGGAACCCGGCGTGACCCGCGTGACCCTGTCGCAAACCGGTTGGGGCCATGATGCGGCGGCCACCGGCCTGTATGGCTTTTTCCAGAAGGGCAATGCCCAGGTTCTGGCCCACATGAACGCCACTTATGGCCAATCGGGGGGTGCGAAATGAACAAACTGACGCGCGCAACGCTGATTGGCACCATCGCCCAGATCGCCATGGTGGTGGCCGGCCATTATGTGCCAGCCGTCGCCGGCCTGTTCGCCATCGGCGGCATGGGCCTCTCCGCCATCGCCGGCTGGTTGGCGCTGAAGGGCCAGCCGGCCAGCCTGACGGCCGCAGCCGGCGGTGGTGCCCTGGTTGGCGGCATCAGCGCGGCCATCGGCATCGCCGTGTCGGTGGCGCTGGGTGACGTGCCGCCAAGCCTGCTGCTGATGGGCACCAGCGCCAGCGCCGTCACCGGACTGATCGGCGGCTTGATCGGGCGGCGGCGGGGCTAGGCGTTCACCCGGATTCCAGCGGCTCAGCCGCTCTGGCAGACAGGTCGTGAAGGGGGAATGTCATGGCCGCCAGATTGATGATGTTTGCAATTGCCCTTGCCGCAGCCCCGGCATGGGCAGCCTGTCCGCCCGATTGCCCGTACCGGCTGGGGATTGAAACCACGCTTACCCTTGATGACGGCGAGGTGCAGCGCGAGCAGCGGCTGACCTTCAGCCGCGATTTCGGCGTGGGCGACATACTGGGCAGCAGCGGATCGTTCCGGCTTGGCCTGTCCAGCCCGTTCCTGATCGGTGATCCGCTGCGCACATCGGTGTCGCTGGATGCCACCCTGCTGTGGAGTCCGATCGATTCGTTCACGCCGCTGGAATTGTTGCTGCGCACGCCGCTTACGCCGCTGCAGGAAGCGCTGATCAACGATCCCCTCGAGGACGGTCGCCCCAGCATTCGAATCATCTTGCCGAGCCCGATTCGCTGGCGCTGGGCCCCGCGCCCCTTCCTGGGCGGCGATGATCGCAGCGTGGAAGCCGGCCTGATCTTCAGCTATGTCTCGGCCCTGGGCACTGCGCCGGGCGCGACCAGCTTCATGGTCGACGCGATGCGGGTCGATTACACAATCAGAGCCGTGCCGGAACCGGAGATCTGGACGCTGTGGATTGCCGGCCTTGGCTTGACCGGAGCGTTCTTGCGTCAGCGCAAACTGGCCAACGCCTGAGCCGCTGCCGCCACGGTGCGGCGCACGTCATCGGCGTTGGTTTGCCAGTTGCACACGCTGATGCGCATGGTGCGCTCGCCTTGCCACAGCACACCGCTCAGATAGGCTTCGCCGCTGGCGTTGATGGCGGCGATCACGGCGTCAGTTATGTTGGCGCCGGTGCGATCATGGAAGCGCACCATGCCTTGGTTCATCACGGGCCGGGCGATGCTGATCGCGCCGTCCAATGCTGCGGTGCCGTCGTGGATGGCCAAGGCGTGATCGCAGCACCGCTCGATCATGGCGGCCAGCCCGTCGCGGCCCAGTTCCAGCAGCGCCGCCAGCGTGGGCAGGGCGCGGGCGCGGCGTGACCATTCCGGCGTGTAATCCATCGGATCGCGCGTCTCGCCGCCTTCGGTGAGATAGCTTGCCGTCATCCGCATCGCGGCTTTCAGCGCGTCGCCATGGCGGGTGATAGCCATGCCGGCGTCATAGGGCGTGTTCAGCCATTTGTGGCCGTCGGTGGCCCATGAATCGCACAGTTCGATGCCCGCGACCTGGGCGCGCAAACGCGGCGACGCATTCAGCCACAGCCCGAACGCGCCATCGACATGCACCCAGGCGCCCGCTGCCTGCGCCATCGGCACCAGCGTGGCGAAATCATCGCTGGCACCCAGATTGAGATCGCCGGCGTTGAGGATGACGATGGTGGGGGCGCCTTCAGCAGCCAGCAGCGCCGCGGCCAGTTCGGCGGCGCCAACCTTTCCGGGGCCACCGCCGCCCAGCGGCACGATGCTGGCCGTGCCGATGCCGAGCAGCCGCAGCGCGCGATCAACGCTGCTATGGCGGTGGGCGTTGGCTAGCACACAGATTGGCGGCGCGCCGAACAGGCCGTCCACCTCCACATCCCAGCCGGCCCGCTCCAAAACATGGTGGCGCGCAGCGGCCAGCGCGGTAGCGTGGCTCATCTGGCAGCCGGTGGTGAAGCTGTAGGCGCAATCCGCCGGCAGGTGCAGTGCATCGAGCAGCAGCCGGCCCGCCACTTCTTCCAGCACCGCCATGGCCGGGCTGGTGGCGGCGAGCACGGCATTTTGATCCCATAGCGTTGCCAGCACATCGGTGGCGTGCGCGGCGGGCAGGGCGCCGCCCTTCACCCAGGCAAAGAACCGCCCGCCCAGATTGCCCATCAGGCCGGGTTCGGCGGCGCGGGCGATCAGGCGCACCACCTCAGCTGCGTCCATGCCGGTGGCGGGCAGGGCCCCAGAAATTGCAGCGTTCATCGGTGCCAATATGTCGGCGCGGCTGCCGGTGGGGGCGACGCTGCGGGTGGACTGGCTGTCGATGAAGCGACGACCTTCGGCGATAGCGATATCGAGAGGGGTAAGATCGGGGGGGGTAAGATCAGGCGGGCTCATGCCATCTGATAGCGAAGCTCTCACGACAAGTCCTGCGGAAATCGGACCAGCCATACCCTGTCCTACAGGCTTGGGACCTGTCATGCTGTTCAGTCATGTGGTGCGGGGCCCGCGCCACTTGAAGCGAAATCTTCACTCGAAACCCGGCAAAACCGTGACCTTTGTGACCTTTCGAGTCGGCCTGAACCGGGGGTAACAGGTTGGCGGAAACAGGCTGGCGCCGCTGCGCCAATCTGGTTATCTCGCAGACGCAACATGAAAGGGGTTCGCCCATGGCCAACAAGCTTTATCCCGATGCCGCCGCCGCGCTCGATGGCCTGCTGTTTGACGGGATGACGATCATGTCGGGCGGGTTCGGCCTGTGCGGTATCCCGGAAAACCTGATCGCCGCCTTGCGCGCTTCCGGCGTGAACGGGCTGACCTGCATTTCCAACAATGCCGGCGTCGATGGCTTTGGCCTTGGCCTGCTGCTGGAAACGCGGCAGATCGCCCGGATGATCTCGTCCTATGTGGGGGAGAACAAGGAGTTTGAGCGCCAGTATCTGGCCGGCGAGCTGCAACTGGAATTCAATCCGCAGGGCACGCTGGCAGAACGTATCCGCGCCGGCGGGGCGGGTATTCCGGGCTTCTACACGAAAACCGGCGTCGGCACGCTGGTGGCCGAGGGCAAGGAGCACAAGGATTTCGCCACAGCTGCTGGAACGGAGACTTATATTCTGGAAACCGGGCTGGTCGCCGATCTGAGCATCGTGAAAGCGTGGAAGGCCGATCCTTACGGCAATCTCGTGTTCCGCAAGACGTCGCGCAACTTCAACCCGATGATGGCGACTGCCGGCAAGGTGACGGTGGTCGAGGTGGAGGAACTGGTCGGCCCCGGCGAGCTTGACCCCGATGGCATCCACACGCCGGGCATCTTTGTGCAGCGATTGTTCGTTGGCCAGAATTATGAAAAGCGCATCGAACAGCGCACGGTTCGTGAAAGGGAGTCCGCCTGATGTGGACGCGTGACCAGCAAGCCGCCCGTGCGGCGCAGGAATTGCAGGACGGGTTTTATGTGAACCTCGGCATCGGCATGCCGACTCTGGTGGCCAATCATATCCCGGCCGGCGTGGATGTGACGCTGCAGAGCGAAAACGGCATGCTGGGCATGGGGCCGTTCCCCTTTGCCGGCGAAGAAGACGCCGATTTGATCAACGCCGGCAAGCAGACCATCACCGAACTCGACCGCACCAGCTATTTCAGCAGCGCCGACAGTTTCGCCATGATCCGCGGCGGCCATGTCGATCTGTCCATCCTGGGCGCCATGGAAGTCGCCGAAAATGGCGACATCGCCAACTGGATGATCCCCGGCAAGATGGTGAAGGGCATGGGCGGTGCCATGGATCTGGTCGCTGGCGTGAAAAAGATCATCGTGCTGATGGAGCACAACGCCAAGGACGGCAGCGCCAAGTTCAAGACCGCCTGCACCCTGCCGCTCACCGGCAAGGGCGTGGTGGACATGGTGATTTCCGAACTCGCCGTGCTGGCGCGT
>NZ_JANPML010000198.1:0-2258 GCF_031422795.1 Sandarakinorhabdus sp. | reverse complement strand
GCCACGGTGCCGCGCGCCGATGCTGACGACGCGCTTATCATGGCCAAGCTGAAGCTGTTTTCGGCTCAGAACCTGAAGGACAATGCCAAGCTGGAAGAAGCGCTGACCGAAGCGGTGGAAGCGCCGTCGATCACGCTGGAGGAAAAATTGACCTTCTCCAAGTTCGTTGCCGGCCTGTCGTCGAACCGCAAGGACTATCAGAAGGCCTGGAAATGGTATGAATTCTACCTGGCCCAGAAGCCTGACGATGTGGACATGCTGGTGCAGGCCGCCAGCGTGAATGCCGCGCTGAACAGCAAGCCGCGCGTTGTGGAATTGCTGGGCAAGGCCATCGATCTGCGCGAAGCTGCCGGCCAGAAGGGCGATCGCAGCTGGTATGAATTCCGCGCCCAATCGGTGATCGACGGCAAGATGGACGCGCAGATCATGCCGGCGCTGCTCAGCTGGGTGCGGGCTTTCCCTGAACCCAAGAGCTATAATCTGTCGATCGAGTTGGTGAAGCAGCGCAGCGGCAACATGGACAATAATTTGCTGCTGGATTGGGGCCGCCTGATGCATGCCGCCGGCGCCATGAGCACGGGCAACAATTATCTGGAATATGCCGATGCGGCCATCGAACGCGGCATGCCCAACGAAGCCGACATGGTGCTGAAGGAAGCGGTCGCCAAGAAGCTGATCGATCCGACCAAGATCAACATCGCCGAGCTGATCAAGCTTTCCGCATCGAAGATCAACGAGACCAAGGCGTCGCTGCCCGGCCTTGAAAAGGAAGGCAAGACCAGCCCGCGCATCGGGCTGGTGGTGGCCGATACGCTGGCCAATCTGGGCCAGCATGAAAAGGCCGTTGGCTTCTACAAGGGCCTGGTGGGCAATGCGCTGGTTGATCAGGATACGGTCAATCTGCGCCTTGGTGCGGCCCTGCTGAAGCTGGGCGACAAGCCGGGCGCCAAGGCGGCCTTTGCTGCCGTGAAGGCCGGTCCGCGCCAGCAGATCGCCCAATTCTATGGCGTTGTCGGCAGCCTTTGAGCCGCTTTCGACGCGACACATGATCGGAGCGCGCCGTGGCGACACGGCGCGCTCTTTTCATATGCGCCCTTCACCCCTATGGAGGCCCACCGTCGCTGCCAGAGGAGTCGCCCAACATGTCATCCCGGAGTTCTGGAAAGTTTCGGGGGGAGCCTCGCCTGGGCCTGACCTTTGATGACGTGTTGCTGGTACCGGCCGCGTCTGCCGTATTGCCCAGCATGGCCGATACATCCACGCGGGTGACCAAGGGCATCAGGCTCAACATCCCGGTGCTTTCGGCGGCGATGGACACGGTGACCGAAGCCGATATGGCGATCACCATGGCGCAATTGGGCGGCATCGGCGTGTTGCACCGCAACCTCACCGTGGAAGAACAGGCGCTGGCCGTGCGCCAGGTAAAGCGCTTTGAAAGCGGCATGGTGGTCAACCCGATCACGCTGACCCCGGATCAGACGCTGGCCGACGCCCGCGCGCTGATGGCCAGCCACGGCATTTCCGGTTTTCCCGTGGTGGAAAAGGTGGGGCCTGGCGGCGCACCCGGTAGGCTTGTTGGCATCGTCACCAACCGCGATCTGCGCTTTGCCGAAAATGATGGGCAGCCGATTTCCGAGCTGATGACGAAGGAAAATCTCGTCACCGTGCGCCCCGGCGTCACCGAATCCGAATGCCGCCGCCTGCTGCACAATCGCCGCATCGAGAAACTGATCGTGGTGGATGATGATGGCCATTGCATCGGCCTGATCACCATGAAGGACATCGTGCGCGCGGTGAACCATCCCAACGCCACCAAGGATGAAGCCGGCCGCCTGCGCGTTGCCGCCGCCACCACCGTGGGTGATACGGGCTTTGAACGCACCGAGGCGCTGCTTGATGCCGAGTGCGATCTGATCATCGTCGATACCGCGCACGGCCACAGCGACCGCGTGGCCGAAGCCGTGGCGCGCATCAAGAAGCACAGCAATTCGGCGCAAGTGATCGCCGGCAACGTGGCGACCGCGGCTGCTGCCATGGCGCTGATCGATGCCGGTGCTGATGGCATCAAGGTGGGCATTGGCCCAGGTTCGATCTGCACCACCCGCGTGGTCGCCGGTGTGGGCGTGCCGCAGCTGACCGCTGTCATGGATACCGCCGAAGCCGCCTGGAAACGCGGCATTCCGGTGATCGCCGATGGCGGCCTGCGCACCAGCGGTGATGTGGCCAAGGCGCTCGCCGCCGGGGCCAGTGCCGTGATG
>NZ_JANPML010000197.1:0-10487 GCF_031422795.1 Sandarakinorhabdus sp. | reverse complement strand
GCTGCCCACCGGCCGGCGCGCGCGCTTTGCGTCGGGCCTGTCGGTGGTGGATTTCATGAAGCGGACGACGTTTCTCGATTGCGGCCCACGCGGCCTGGCCGCCATTGGTCCGGCCGGCGCAGCGATTGCCGACGTCGAAGGGCTGGCCGCTCACGCCGCGTCAATCCGGCTGCGCTTGATCTAACGCCCGTACACCGCCCGCTCAAACGCGCGCAACACCTCAACCGTTGCCGGTTCGCCGAACGGCAGATGCTGCATGCACAGCACGGCCGCGATATCGGATTCGGGATCGATCCAGTAATAGCTGTTGGCGATGCCGGCCCAGGCGAGGCTGCCGGCGGCGCGGCCGTCGGGGCCGGGCTCGGGGTTGATCAGGAAGCCCAGGCCCCAGCCGCAGTCCATCATCGGGAACAGGTCAAAATCGGATGAGAAGCCGGGCAGGTTGGTGACCATCCGCCCGGCCGGCATCGAAATCTGGTTGCTGGCCATGTCGGTCACGGTTTCAGGCCGCAGGATGCGGGCGCCGTTCAATTGGCCGCGGTTCAGGATCATGCGGCAGAAATGCAGATAATCGCGCGCGGTGGAAACCAGCCCGCCGCCGGCGCCCTGAAATTCGGCCTTGTCACCCCCGCCGAAATGCACCGGGAACGGCATCATGTTGCCATCGGGGGTGCGCACGTGCAGCGGGGTTAGCCGTGACTTCACCGCATCGTCGAAAGCGAATGTCGTGTCGTTCATGCCAAGCGGGCCGGTCACGTGGCGGGCCAGCCATTCGCCGAGGCGCATGCCTGACGCGGCTTCCACCGCCAGCCCCACCCAATCGGTGGAAATGCCATAGATCCATTGCGTGCCGGGATCGGCGAGCAGCGGCGCGTTCAGGCTGGCAAGGCTGCCGGGTGCCGCCGGATTGTGCTGGCGATACTGCGTCAGCTCGGCCGACATGAATTCATAGCCGAAACCCGATGTGTGGGTGAGCAGATGCAGGAGCGTGATCGGTCCGGCAGCGGGGCGGGTGACCGGCTTGCCTTCGTCGTCAAAGCCTTCCAGCACTTCCGGGTTGGCCAGTTGCGGCAGCAGTTTACCGATATCGTCATCAAGGCCCAGCCGGCCCTGTTCGACCAGCTGCATGGCGGCAACACTGGCAATGGCTTTCGTCATCGATGCGATCTGGAACAGATCATCCTGGGCCAGCGGGGGCCCGCCGGGGCCCTTGGTGCCCACGGCTACTTCCGCTAATGTGCCGCTGCTGTTGCCCACCACAGCGACCGCGCCGGGGACGTTGGCGGCGGCCAGCGTGGTTTCGAGTGCCGTCTTGATCCGTTCGAGCATGTGAGGCTCTCCTTTACCGCAAAGCTTAGGGAAGATGCTCACCCCCGGCTCCTTCCGCTTTTGACAGATTTGACACTTTTGACGCATTTCGCGTGTTTTCGATGTGCCATTCCGCCCGATGACGGCGCCCGCCCGCAATCCGGGACAGAGCCATGATGACAGGGTTTGCCGGTGTAGGACAGGCCCGGGTCGGGGCTTGGTTGTCGGGCCCTCAGTGCCGGAAATGCCGCATCCCGGTGAACACCATCGCCAGCCCGCGCTCATCTGCGGCTGCGATCACATCCTTGTCGCGGATGGAGCCGCCGGGCTGGATGATGGCAGTGGCGCCGGCCTCGGCCGCCGCGATCAGGCCGTCGGCGAAGGGGAAAAAGGCGTCAGACGCGACGCACGAACCGATGGTGCGGGCCTGTGCCCAGCCAGCGGTTTCGGCGGCATCCAGGGCCTTGCGCGCCGCGATGCGGGTGGAATCAAGCCGGCTCATCTGGCCAGCGCCGATGCCCGCCGTGGCGCCGCCATTGGCATAGACGATGGCGTTGGATTTCACGTGCCGCGCCACGGTCCAGGCAAACATCAGATCGGCCCATTCGGCGTCGGTGGGTGCGCGGCTCGTCACCACCGTGCAGCCGGCGCGCAGCACCGCGCCATTGTCACGGCTCTGCACCAGCATGCCGCCGGAAATCGGCTTCAGCATCAGGCCCGGCCGGCGCGGATCGGGCAGATCGGCGATCAGCAGGCGCAGATTCTTCTTGGCCGAGAAGATCTTCAGCGCATCCTCGTCAGCGCCCGGCGCGATCACCACTTCGGTAAAGATGCCGGAGATGGCTTCGGCGGTAGGGCCGTCGAGCGTCTGGTTGACCGCGATGATGCCGCCAAAGGCCGACACCGGGTCGCACTGGAAGGCCTTTTCATAGGCATCGGCAAGGGTGGCGCCCGTCGCCACACCGCACGGATTGGCGTGCTTGATGATGGCGCAGGCCGGGGCGCTGCCTCGCCATTCGGCAATCAGATCAAGCGCGCCATCGGCATCGTTCAAATTGTTGTAGCTCAGTTCCTTGCCCTGCACTTGTCGCGCCGCGGCAATGCCATAGAATTTGCCCTGCGGCAGGTAAAGCGCGGCCTGCTGGTGCGGGTTCTCACCGTACCGCAGCGTTTCCTTCCGCGTCAGCGCCACCGGCAGCACGGCGGGGAACATCTCTTGCTGGTCGGCAAAGGCGAACCAGCTGGCGACAGCGGCATCATAGGCGGCAGTGTGGGCAAAGGCGGCAGCGGCGAGGCGGCGGCGCAGCGCCAGTGGGGTGGCGCCATCGTTCGCATCCAGTGCGGCGATGAAGTCGTCATACTGGTCGGGGCTGGTCAGGATGGCGACGAAATCATGGTTCTTGGCCGACGATCGCACCATGGCCGGGCCGCCGATGTCGATATTCTCGATGATCTCGTCGCGCGGGCTGCCCTTGGCGACGGTGGCAGCGAACGGATAAAGGTTGATCACCGCCAGATCGATGGCGCCGATGCCATTGTCGGTCATGGCCTGCACATGGTCGGCGTTGTCGCGCAGCGCCAGCAGGCCGCCGTGCACGCGCGGGTGCAGCGTCTTCACGCGGCCATCCATCATTTCGGGGCTGCCGGTCAATTCGGCAACATCCCTCACCGCGTGGCCCAGCGCGCGCAGCGCCGTGGCGGTACCGCCGGTGGAGACCAGCTCAATCCCGCGCGCCACCAGCGCAGCGGCCAGTGGCTCCAGCCCGGCCTTGTCGGAAACGGAGAGCAGGGCGCGGCGGATGGGGACGAGATCGGTCATAAAAGGCGGCTTTCCGAATGCGGGCGACGATTCCGCGCCCGCGTAGCGCCTCACGCCCTTATTTGCCAGCCCGCTTCAGGCTCCAATGCACATCGGCGGCCATTTTCTGGGTGCCGCCCGACACCACCAGCTGCTGGGTGCGCTGGATATTGCCGGCCGCATCCACCCACACCGATGGTTCGATGGCCAGCCTTCCCGCACCGCTTTCCAGCCGCACCTTGAAGGCCCAAATGCGACCCGCCGGGGTTTTCAGCAGCGCGCCCATGCCATCAGCGGTGGGCGTGGCGGAAACGCCGGGGCCGAGGTGGAAGCGCACATCAAAGGCGCGTTCGGCGCTGCGGCGCAGCAGGCCGGCGGGGGCGGCTTCGATCAGATCCTCGCCGGCAAGTTCGGTGCCATCGGTGGTGAGGAACAGGCGGCGGCGCACCAGCATGCCGAACCGCCTGGCATAGCCATTGTGGCTCGTCTCGATCAGCTGGCCTTCCACGTTGCTGCGCAGGGCCAACGTCACTTCTTCCACGCCCGCAGCCAGCGTGCCATCATCGCGGATGCGGGTGCTGTTGGTGTCGGCGATCACCAGCGTGGAATGGGCAGCCGTGGTGGAAAGGCCCGATGCCAGTGCCGGCGCCAACGGCGCTTCCAGGCCGCGCACGCCGCCGCAATTGGTGATCAACCGATCGGGCCCGTCGCTCATTTCAAAGGCCAATGTGCCAGCGTGGCCGCTGCTGGACAGGCGGGCCGATGGTGGCGGACCGGCATCGATCACGACGACGCTGCGCCCGGCCGACAGGCGGTGATAGCCGCTCCAGCGCCCGCCGCGGCGGATTTCGGTGCCAGTTGCCACCTTGCGCGACAACCGATCCAGCGCGTCGGCCCCGATCACCGCGCCGCCGTGCCACGCGCCGATCTGGCCATCGCCCAGCATCAGCCCGCGCAAGGCCGGAGCCAGCCGGGCCAGCGTATCGGCAAAAACCGGTGGGGCGCGATTGCCCAGGGCTTCGGGTGCATTGGCCGTGAAGATCAGCAGATCGGCCAGCGCCAGCGCATCCACGGCTGAACGGCTGGCAATGCCGCCATCGGGCAGCACAAGTGCGGGCAGCAACTGATTGAGCCCGGCCAGTGCCGCACTGGCGCGCACCTCGCCGCCGGGGATGAGCGTGCCGGCGGCATACAGCCCGCACAGCGCCTTGGCTTGGATCAGGCCTTCGGTGCCGCGCCGGGCCGCACGATCAAGATGGCGGGCCCAGGTCGCCATCGCCGACAGCACCGCCGAACGATAGATCTGATTGGAAGACGACAGAATCAGCGGTGCATGGCCCAGTGCCATCATCAGCCGCGTGCCGGCAAGATCGGCGCGCCAGCCCAACGCATCATATTCGCCCATGTTGGCGAGCCAGCGCTCAACCAGATTTTCCGCAGCGCGCTTCGCCGCCTCGCGGTCGGGCAGGATGGCCAGATCGCGCAGCCATTCCCAGCCATGCGCCCATTCCAGCCATTGTGCCGGCGGCCCTGCCTCACGGAATGTGATGTCCCGCGTCATTGCGGTGTGGCCGGCGTGGATCAACCGGCCAGCCAGGATGCGTTCGCCGATATGGGGATCGCCCGGCACTGGATCGGCCGGCGCCGCCAACAGCTTGAGCGGAAAGCGGCCGCGCAGGCGAAAGCGGTGCAGCGGCGTTGCATAAAGCCGCGCGGTCAGCCCGGCGGCGAGTTTTTCCGAAAGCGACAGGCCGCGATCGCCCTCACCACGCCGCAGGCTGGCGTCTTCATCACCAGCGTGTGAATCTGGCGGCAGCGGGTCGGAAGGCGAAGACGGTCTCGCCATCAATTCCCCTTCAAGGCGGCGATGTTGGCGGCATATTGCGCGGCACCGCCCTTGAAGCTGGCCGTGCCGGCAACCAGCACATCAGCGCCGGCGGCAACCACGGTGGCGGCATTTCTGGCATCCACGCCGCCATCCACTTCCAGATGGATCTGGCGGCCGCTGTCGTCGATCATGCGGCGCAGGCGCTCGATCTTCTTCAATTGGCTGGTGATGAAGCTCTGGCCGCCAAAGCCGGGGTTGACGCTCATCACCAGGATGAGATCGATGTCGCCCAGCACTTCGGCAACCAGCTCCACCGGGCTGGCCGGATTGAGCGACACGCCGGCCTTTTTCCCCAGTGCCTTGATGCGTTGGACGGTGCGGTGCAGGTGCGGGCCGGATTCAGGGTGAACGGTCAGGATATCGGCGCCGGCTTCGGCAAAGGCCTCTAGATACAGATCGACCGGGCTGATCATCAGATGCACGTCGAACGGCAGGCTGCTGTGCGGGCGCAGCGCTTTTACCACGGCGGGTCCGATGGTGATGTTGGGCACGAAATGCCCGTCCATCACGTCGACATGGATCCAGTCTGCCCCGGCGGCGCTGATGGCGCGCACTTCCTCGCCCAGCCGGGCAAAATCGGCCGAAAGGATCGACGGGGCGATGCGGACGGGCGGGCTCATGGCCTGTGCTTAGCAGGGCCGGCGCAGCCGTGGTAGAGGCTGAGCGGACGCATCACCGCAGGCTTCTGTGGATTGATCGCGGCTCAGGCGCGTTGTTTGAGCAACTTCGTTACCGTTTCGTCGAATTCGCGCTTCACCTTCTCGCTCAGCGCGCCCGTTGCCGGCCCGGCCCAGCCCACATGCACTTCCTTCACGCGGCCATCACGGCCGATGAAGATCGTGCTCGGCCACACCTTCACCGGTGCCAGATCGCCAAGGACTTTCTTGGTGTCATCAGCGTTGGGCTGGCCGCCATAGACCATCGGGTACGGCAGCTTGTAACGCGTCTTGAAGCTGGTGATCTGGCGCATCGCGCGGGGCACATCCGTGCCATATTCAAACTGCAGCCCGATCATTTCCAGGCCTTCCTTCTGCCGGCGCGCGGCATAAGGCCCCATGAAAATGGCTTCGTCGTGGCAATTGGGGCACCAGGCGCCGCCCAGCGTGATCACCACCACCTTGCCCTTGTAGCGCGGGTCACTCAGGCTGATCATCTGGCCTTCCGGCGTGGGCAGGCGGAACGACAACCGCTCACCGCCGGGTGCCTCGACGAGCACGGCGTTCATCGTCGCCTGTTTTTCCTTCTTCGCTTCCCACGCATTGCCAGTCGGCCGGCTGGTGGCGGCAAATTGCGCGCCCTTCAGCGTGTCACCCGCCAGCGTGCCGGTCCACAAATTGGTGAAGCTGCCATCGAAGGTGGAAAGCTTGAGCTGGTTGCCGTTCAACTCGCCCGACAGATACCGCATGTCGCCAGAGGGCAGCTGCACCGTGCCCGACACCTGGGAACCAACCTGTTTCAGCAGCACCAGGCCCTTCACCTTGTTGTCACCATAGGTCAGGTTCCAGCGGCCAGTCACATTGCCGGCCGGTTTCACCGCGCCAGGGCTAAATCGCCACGCGCCGCGCTGGGCGCGGGCCGGCAGCGTCACGGTGCCGGTGGCGCGCAGCACGGTGGCGGAGCCGGTCAGCGCATCGGCACCAACGGCCTTCAGTTCCAGCTTGCTGTTGTAGCTGGGGAAGGTGAGCGTGATGCTGTCCCCCGTCACCTGCACCTGTTCCACCTTCAACCGTTCGGGCGCGTTGACCAGCCACGCTTGCGGCCCGGCCTTGCCCTGCCGCACGTCCAGCGTGAACGGCAGCGGCCCGCCGGGGTGGCCATCAAAGCTGACCCGCCATTGGCCATAAAGCCCGGCGGCGATCGCTGGCGATGCTGTGAGGCCAAGGACTGAACTGGCGATCAGGCCAGCGGCGAACAGGGTGCGAATTCTTGCCATCATGATCCCCCTCAAACAGTCTTGGCGGCCGGGCCGCAAGCTGGGCATTTCTTGTCCGCGGCAAAGCCCGGCTTTCTAGCGTGCGTCCCGTTCTGCGGCCTGCGCGCGCGCTGCATCGGCGGCCTGCAGCACGGCCCAGGCCGCCTGCACGGCACGGAAACGTTCGACGGCTTCGGGGCTGGCGCCGGCGACATCGGGGTGGCTGGCCTTGGCCGCGGTGCGCCAGGCGGCCTTGATCGCTTCCGGGCTGGCATCTGCCTCCACGCCCAGCACCTTCAGCGCGTCCATCTCGGCCCGGCTGCGGCTGCCGTCGCCTTCGCCGCCCCATTCCCAGTGGCTGGCGCGGCGATAATTGCGCTGCCGGTCTTCGGATGCCGCGCGGGCGGCGGCTTCTTCTGGTGTCAGGCCGCGGAAATAATCCCAGCCGGCGTTATATTCGGCGGCATGTGCCTGGCAGAACATCCAGCGTTCCGGGCTGTTGGGGGCCTTGGGCGCGGGGCGATCGCCCACATTGGTGCAGCCATCGCGATCGCACAGGCGCACCTTGGCGGCGGCGCGTTCTGCACCATAATCCCGCCAGCGCGGGAACCCCCAATCATCGTTGCGCCGTTGTTTTGGCACTGGGCCGCTGCTCCTCAAACCTTGCTTCTATGCCATCCCGGCCCGGCTTGCGAGTCTGGACGGCGTGTCGGCAAACGGGCATTGCATGTGACAGATGCTCGATCTGTTGACCACGCGGCGCTTTGGCCCCCTGTTTGCCACACAGTTTCTGGGTGCGTTCAACGATAATCTGTTCCGCACCGCGCTGGTGTTCATCGTCGCCTATGATCTGGCCGCCGCCGATCCCAAACAGGCGGCGCTGCTGGCATCGGCGGCGGCTGGCCTGTTCATCCTGCCGTATTTCCTGTTTTCCGGAATCGCCGGTTCAGCGGCCGATGCGCGCGACAAGGCAGCGATCTGCCGGCTGGTGAAACTGTCGGAAATTGCCTTCATGGCCCTGGGCTGGGCGGCGCTGGCGCTTGGATCGCTGCCACTGGCGCTGGGCGTGGTGTTCCTGATGGGCTGCCATTCCACCCTGTTCGGACCGGTGAAATATGCCATCCTGCCCCAGCATCTCAAGCCGGGTGAGTTGCTGGCCGGCACCGGCCTGGTAGAGGGTGCGACCTTCGTCGCCATCCTGCTTGGCCAGGTGGCGGGCGGGTTGCTGGCCACACAGGCGGTGGGGCCGGTTGCGCTGGCCATCGCCGGGCTGGGCTGGCTCGCATCGCGTTTCATCCCGCCGGCGCCGCCCGAAGCCGGGCGCAGCATCAACTGGAACCCGATTTCCAGCAGCCGCGCCGCACTGGGCCATGCCTTTGCCAATCGCCAGCTGCTGATCGCCACGCTGGCGATCTCGTGGTTCTGGGCGCTGGGTGCGATCTATACCAGCCAGTTCGTGCCGCTGGCCAAGAACGAGATGGGCGCTACCGAAACGGTCGCCACCTTGTTTCTGGCGGCGTTTTCCGTGGGCATCGCCGTGGGATCGGTGGCGGTGGGCCGTTGGCTGAAGGGCCGCATTTCCACCCGGTTGTGCGCTGCCGCCGGGCTGGCGATGGCGCTGGCGGGATTTGATCTGTGGTTTGCGATTCCGGCCGTGGGCGCCGCCCCCAAGGACGCCGCTGCCTTCTTTGCCGCCGCCGCCGGCTGGCGCGTGCTGGCCGATCTCACGGCGCTGGCTTTGGCGGGCGGCGTGTTCTCGGTGCCGCTCTATGCCGTGCTGCAAACTGCAGGCGCGGCCGGCAACCGGGCCAGCGCCATTGCCGCCAACAACATCTTCAACAGCCTGTTCCAGGTGGCGGCCGTATTGGCTGCAGGCGCAGCCGTGGGCGCCGGCCTTGGCATGCCGCTGGTGCTGATGCTGTCCGGCCTTACGGTGCTGTTGCTGCTGCCGGCGCTGCACCGGTTGGGCCGGGCATAGCCCCGATCCCCATTTGCGCGATCCACTCGCGGATCAGCGCCACGCCCTCATCATGCGCCAGCGCCCGGCCGAATTGCGGCATCATGATGCCGGGTTCCGATGCGATCATGCGGTGCAGCAGGATGGATTTTTCGGGCTGGCCGGGCAGGATGGAAAATTCATGTCCGCCCGAACCGCGGCCGGCCGCCACCGGGCGTTTCAGCACGCCCAGATGGGCGGGGGTGGTTTCTTCCGGCACCAGATACAGCCCGGAATTCGACGCAAAGCCGCCGCGGCTGTGGCAATGGCCGCAGTTCACCGCCAGATAGGCGCGGGCGCGGGCATTCAGCGGTTCGGCTGCATTGTCCCAGCGTGCCAACCTTGGCCAGCCAGCGGCGGGCAGCCCGGCCAGCCGGCCTGATGCGGCCCAATGCATCAACTGGTTGGCGCCATGGCCATTCAACCCGCCATTGAGATTGCCCGCCGTGGGCCCGATCGGCGTGATCGCTTCGCCATCCTGATGGCAGGTCTTGCACTGGTTCTGGTTGGGCACGGCATAATCGATGGCCTGCGCACGGCCCGCCTTGTCGATGAACTGCACCGGCACTTTCATGCCGGCGCGCTTCAGCACTGCGCCGCCGTCCTGTTCGACATAGCTTAACGCCACCCAGCCGGCGGGGCGGTGAATCAACAGGCGCGTTTCGATGGGGCGGACGTTCTGCGTTGGCTGGCGCAGATCGGCCGGGAAAGCAAAACGCTTGACCAGAACGGTGCCGATCGGAAACGCCAGCGCACCGCTGGCGCGGTATTGCGCCTGCGTGCCGGGCGGCAGCCAGACGTACCGATATTTCTCGGCGCCATCGGAAAACAGCGGCGTGTTGAGCGTATAGGGCTGCAGCCCTGCCGCGGGAGCGCCGCTGGCATCGAACAGGCCGTAATCCGCCAGGTGCGGCGCATCAGTGGCCTGCAACAGGTCATGACGCACAAGATCAGGGCGCACTGCAGGTACAGGCGCAGCCCCCAGCAACAGCAGCGCAGCCCAGGCCCGCTTCATCGGCTGCGCGTCTCCAGTTCGGCCGGCAGCACGATGGCCGGGCGGTTGCTCACCACCACAGCCGATGTCATCGCGGCGGGTTTGGCGGCGCTGGGCGGCGTGCCCTGCAAGCCAAGATTGAGGCTGATGCCCGGCGCATCGCTGTTGATGGTGCCATCTGCCGTTCGCTCACCGCCGCCACCGGGCACGGTATAACGGGTGACGCCATCCCACATCACCGGCGGCAGCGTGCCGCCCACCGCCGCAGCGATTTCCTTGCCACCCTTGAAGGTCGGCGCCTTGCCATTGTCCATGAAATGGTTGCCCGCCACGGAAACACTGCGCGGCAACGGGTTGTAGGCCTTGTCGGTAAAGGCCTGTGTATAGGCGACGATCATCACGGCGCTGCCGTTGTTGCCCATCACATGGTTGTTTTCCACGTTCACGCGTTCGTTGGCCATCACCATGATGCCGGTGCCCGATGGCACACCGGCCACGATATTGCCCGGCGCGGCAAAATTCACGTGGTTGTTGGCGATCACCTGGTTGTTTGCCAGCCGCACGTTGCGGCCGCCCTGTTGCGGCAGATCG
>NZ_JANPML010000196.1:0-13387 GCF_031422795.1 Sandarakinorhabdus sp. | reverse complement strand
CGATTGGCCCTGTTGGCGCGGTTCCGCAATGCAGTGCATGGCGTGGCGGATTTTTCGAAGATCGAAGGTTAACCCCCTCTCCCCTTGCGGGAGAGGGTCGACTCGCCGCAAGGCGAGCGGGGTGAGGGGTTTCAAATGATGAAGTCAGTTTTCCGGTTCGGTGGCGGCACGGCCGAAGGCGATGCCACGCAGAAGGAATTGCTGGGCGGCAAGGGCGCCAACCTCGCCGAAATGGCCGGCATTGGCCTGCCGGTGCCGCCGGGCCTGACGATTTCGACGCCGGTGTGCGCCGCCTATTATGATGCCGGTGGCCGCTTGCCCGATGCTGTGCAGGCCCAGGTGTTGGACAGTCTCGCGTTCATCGAAGGCGTTACGGCCAAGACCTTTGGCGATCCCACCAACCCGCTGCTCGTCTCCGTCCGTTCTGGCGCGCGGGTGTCGATGCCGGGCATGATGGATACGGTGCTCAACCTTGGCCTGAATGATGTCACGGTGCAGGGCCTGGCCACCGCCAGCGGCAATCCGCGGTTTGCGTGGGACAGCTATCGCCGGTTTATCCAGATGTATGGCGATGTGGTGCTGGGGCTGGATCATTATGCCTTTGAAGACGCGCTGGAAATCGCCAAGGAAGACAAGGGCGTTTCGCAGGATACCGGGCTGGATGCGGATGATCTGCAAAAGCTCGTTGCGCGCTACATGGCAATCGTCGAAGCAGCGCTGGGCCGGCCATTCCCGCAAGATCCGCACGAACAATTGTGGGGCGCCATCGGCGCGGTGTTCGGTTCGTGGCGCAGCGACCGGGCGCGCACCTATCGCCGGCTGAACGATATTCCGGAAAGCTGGGGCACCGCCGTCAATGTGCAGGCGATGGTGTTCGGCAATCTGGGTGACACGTCAGCGACCGGCGTGGCGTTCACCCGCGATCCGTCGACCGGTGAAAAGGCCTGGTATGGCGAATATCTGATCAACGCCCAGGGCGAAGACGTGGTGGCCGGCATTCGCACGCCGCAGTATCTCACCAAGGCCGCGCGGGAGAAGGCCGGGGCCAAGGCGGCTTCGATGGAAGAAGCCATGCCCATCGTATTTGCCGAGCTGGGCCGCACCTTCGATCTGCTCGAAGGCCATTACCGCGACATGCAAGACATTGAATTCACGGTGGAGGATAACCGCTTGTGGATGCTGCAGACCCGCAGCGGCAAGCGCACCGCCAAGGCGGCGCTGCGGATCGCGGTGGATATGGTGGGCGAGCGGCTGATCAGCGAAGCCGACGCCGTGGCCCGCGTAGATGCGTCGGCGATGGACCAGTTGTTGCACCCGACGTTGGATCCTAAGGCGCCGCGCGACATCATCGTGCGCGGCCTGCCGGCCAGCCCCGGTGCCGCCAGCGGCGCCGTGGTGTTCGACAGCGACAGCGCTGAAGTGAAGGCCCGCGCCGGCGAAGCCGTGATCCTGGTGCGCACCGAAACCAGCCCGGAAGATATTCATGGCATGCACGCCGCCAAGGGCATATTGACCGCGCGCGGCGGCATGACCAGCCACGCCGCCGTGGTGGCGCGCGGCATGGGCCGGCCCTGCGTTTCGGGCGCCGGCGGCATCAGCATCGATATGGTGGCCCGCGCCATGAGCACCGGCGGCCGCATCATCAAGGAAGGTGATCGCATCACCATCGATGGCGCCACTGGCGACGTGATGTTGGGCGATGTGCCGACCGTTGAGCCTGACTTGTCCGGCGATTTCGGCATCTTGATGGAGTGGGCCGACAAATATCGCCGGCTGAAGGTGCGCACCAACGCCGAAACCCCGGCCGATTGCCGCGTCGCCCGCCAGTTTGGCGCCGAAGGCATCGGCCTTTGCCGCACCGAGCATATGTTCTTTGAACCGAGCCGCATCACCGCGGTGCGCCGCATGATCCTGGCCGAAGACACTGCCGGGCGCGAAGCCGCGCTGGCCGAGCTGTTGCCCGAACAGCGCGCCGATTTCGCCGAGATTTTCCGGGTGATGGCCGGCCTGCCGGTGACCATCCGTTTGCTTGATCCGCCGCTGCACGAATTCCTGCCGCACGATGATACCGGCTTTGCCGATGTTGCCGCCGCGACGGGCCTGCCGGAAACGCTGGTGCGCCGCCGCATCAACGAACTGCATGAATTCAACCCGATGCTGGGCCACCGCGGCTGCCGGCTGGGTATCACCTATCCCGAAATCTATGCCATGCAGGCCCGCGCCATTTTCGAAGCTGCCGTGATGGTGGCCCAGGAAACCGGCGCCGCCGTAGTGCCCGAAGTGATGGTGCCGCTGGTGGCGACGGCCAAGGAACTGGAGTTGACCAAGACCGCCATCGACGCCGAGGCCGAGGCCGTGTTTGCCGAAACCGGTGTTCGCCTTGATTACCTTGTTGGCACCATGATCGAACTGCCGCGCGCTGCCCTGCGCGCCGCCGAAATTGCCGCCCACGCGCAGTTCTTCAGTTTCGGCACCAACGATCTGACGCAGACCACCCTGGGCATCAGCCGGGATGATTCGGCGCGGTTCATGGGGCCCTATGTGGAAAAGGGCATTTACCCCAAGGACCCGTTTGTTTCGATCGATGAAGACGGCGTGGGCGAACTGGTGGCGCTGGCGGCGGAGCGCGGCAAGAGCGCAAAACCTGATCTCAAACTCGGCATCTGCGGCGAGCATGGCGGCGATCCGGCCTCCATCCTGTTCTGCGAAAAGCTGGGGCTGGATTATGTGAGCTGTTCACCCTACCGCGTGCCGATCGCGCGGTTGGCGGCGGCGCAGGCAGCGCTCAAGCGGGGTTGATCAGCGCTTCCACAGCCACCAACCGGTCGCCAGCCCGACGGCAAAGCCGGCCAGGATCCACAGCCAGATCTCGCCGAACAGCCAGATCATCGCTGCACCCAAACCGCGTCGGCAATGCCGGGATGGCGTTTCAGATCGGCGATCACGGCCGCGCGCGTGGCGGTATCGGCGGTGCCGGACAGGCGGGCCACCCGGGCAACCACGCCCGTTGGCTGGCCAAAACTGATGCGGCCATCCACCACGCCGTGCGCGCGCATGGCCGTTTCAGCGGCCCGGCCCAGTTTTGCCATCATTACCTGGCCGTGGTGCAGGGTTGCGCCGCGGGTGAGCACGACGGTGGCGGCCAGGCCGGCAATTAGTTTCAGTGCGGACAATTTCGGGGCGGGTTGCATTGCCCGTCACGCTACGCCGCAGCCCAAGGTGCTGGCAAGCGGCGCGAATCGGCTTTATCCATGCGCCCCATGAATATTGTGCCGCAGATTGATCCCTGGATGCGCCGCCGCAGCTTGCCGGCTGGCGGAGAGCGCCTGTTCTTGCCGCTGCGCGACGGCTGGCCGGTGCGGCTGGAACATTGGCCGCGCCGCGATCCGCACGGCAGCCATGTTTTGATTATCACCGGGCGCGGTGATTTTGCCGAGAAATATGCCGAAACCCTGCACGATCTGATCGATTCCGGCTGGGGCGTGACCATCTTCGATTGGCGCGGGCAGGGCCTGTCGCGCCGGTTGGGCAAGACGCCGATGCATGGGGCGTCTCCCATTGGAGCCCGGGGGGGATTTGATGTGTGGCTGGACGATTTGAATGAGCTGGTGACGTGGACGACCGACCGCAGCGGTGGCCCGACCGTGGCCATGGCGCATTCGATGGGTGGTCACTTGTTGCTGCGTCATCTCGCGGCCGGGCGCGGTGGTATTGCACGGGCGGTGGTGCTCGCGCCGATGCTGGGGCTCACGGCACCGCCGCTGGGCCCGGGCATTGCGCGCTGGCTGGCAGGCGTGATGACAAAACACCAGCGCGGCGGTGATTTCGTGCTGGGCGGCGGCCCTTATGAAGCCGGCGTGGCCGGCAGTTCGCGCCAGTTCCTGCTGACCAGTGACCCGGAACGCTATCGCGATGAAGCCTGGTGGATTGGACAATTTCCAGCGCTGGCTATGGGCAGCGTCACCTGGGGCTGGCTCAACGATGCTTTTGCCAGCCTTGCCGTGCTGACGGCACGCGGGGTTCCCGAAGCCATCAAGGTGCCGGTGTTGGCCCTGATTCCCGAAAAGGATGGGCTGGTGAACAGCAAGGCCACGCGCCAGTTCATTGCGCGCATCCCCGGCGGGGAAACAATTGCCTATCCGGGTGTGGGCCACGAATTGCTGCGTGAGGCAGAGCCGTTGCGCAGCAGCATCCTGGCGCGCGCCCGCGATTTTTTGGGTGAAAAGTGATGAGCCAGGCTTTTGACATTGCCATCATCGGCGCTGGTATCGCTGGGGCCAGCACGGCCTGGGCCCTGCTGGAAGCCGCGCCCAGCTTGCGGATTGTGCTGATCGAGATGGAGGAACGCCCCGGTTATCACACCACCGGGCGTTCTGCCGCCATCTTCATCGAAAGCTATGGCGGACCGGCCATCGTGCCATTGAGCCGCGCCAGCCGGGGCTTTTTCGGCGCGCCGCCCGCTGGATTTCCGGCATTGCTGCAGCACCGGCCCAACCTGATGATCGAAGGCCCGGCAGACCCCGGCGGGCTGGAACGCGTCGCGGCGGAATATGATGAAGGTGGTGTGGGCTATGAATGGCTGGATGCGGATGCGTTGGCAGCGTCTCCGGCCGGGCCGATGCTGAAACCCGAATGGCGCCGCCGTGCAGTGATCGAACCCGATTGCCACGATATCGATGTGGCCGGCCTGCATCAGGGCTTTTTGCGGGGGGTGGACGGGGCAAAGCCGACACTTGTGACCGATGCGGAAGTGACCGCACTCGAGCGCAGCGGCGGCACATGGCGCATCACCACGCGCGCTGGTGCGTTCACGGCGCCGCTGCTGATCAATGCCGCCGGGGCCTGGGCCGATGGCATGGCGGCGCTGGCCGGGGCCGCGCCGATGGGATTGATGCCGCTGCGGCGCACCATGGCCGTGCTGCGGATCGACCCAGCGCCGCCGGCCGATCTGCCCACGGTGATGAGCAGCGACGGCAGCTTTTATTTCAAGCCGGACGGAGAGCGGTTGTGGCTGTCCCCGCACGACGAAATTCCCGACGTGCCGCACGATGTCCGCCCGGATGAAATGGACCTGGCCGTGGTGATCGACCGCTTCGAACAGGCGACGACCGTGCAGGTCAAGCGGCTGGAATCAAGCTGGGCCGGCTTGCGCACCTTTGCGCCGGACCGATTGCCGGTCTTCGGCTTTGATGGCGCCGTTGATGGCCTGTTCTGGTGCGCTGGCCAGGGCGGTTTTGGCATCCAGACCGCACCCGCTGCCGGCCGCCTGTGTGCCGCGCTGCTGCTGGGCGGTAACCCGCCGCTCGATCCGGCGCCCTTTGCCGCCACCCGGCCCGGCGTCCGTAATCACCCGTAGCGTTATTGCGTCCGAAATATACAATACTTCCCCCCGGTTTGGATGCATACTCCAGCCATAACAAGGTCGCATGTGCGGTCAACGAACCGCTTCACTGTTCCAATTGGGGGAACATATGACCAAGAATCTTCTCGCGTCGGCCGCAATGGCCGCGTTGGCGATGGGTTTGGCTCTGCCAGCTTCCGCCAACACGCTGCTTTTCCAGATGAACCCGAACTTCGATACCGGCGGTCAGCGCCAACTGTTCCTGTTTGGTCAGGCTGGCGCCGCCGGCACCGTGTCCAACGGTGCGGGCTTTTCCAACAGTTTCACGCTGGGTGAGACCGGTTTTGCCGTCATCAACATTCCGGTCAGCAACGAACTGGCCACCGCAACGATCGAAAACAAGGGTTTCCGCGTCAGCTCCGAATCGGCACTCAGCGGCTATTATCTGTCGCGGCGTCCGCAATCGACCGACATGACCTATCTGATCGATGGCGACCGGCTGGGTACCGACCACATTGTTGCCACCTATCGTGCCAGCTTTGAAGACCAGATTTCGGTGCAGGCTTCGGTGGACAACACACAGGTTACCATCCGGCCCAAGAGCGGATTGGAGGTTCAGGTCACCCTGAATGCCGGGCAGACCTACATGTTTACCGCCAACGCCGAACTGACGGGCAGCCGCGTGCTGTCAGACAAGCCGGTGGCGGTGTTTTCGGGCAACCGTTGCACCAACATCCCGGCCGGGGTGAGCGCCTGCGATCATATCGTCGAACAGGTGCCCAGCGTTGACAAGTTGAGCTCCACTTATCTGCTGGCACAGACGCCTCGCACCGGCACGCAGGGTAACGTCTATCGCGCCATTGCCACGCAGGATGGCACCGAAGTGCGCGCCAACGGCACGCTGGTCGCCACCCTGAATGCGGGCCAGTTCTTTGAAGGCCGCGTTGCCGGCACCGGCATCGAACTGGTTGGCACCAAGCCAATCCTGGTGTCGCAATATCTGATCGGCCAGGGTCAGGCCAACGCCAATACCGATCCGGCCATGGTGATCGTGCCCGGTTCCGATCAGTGGCTGAAATCCTATGTGTTCGCAGCGCCGTCAGGCACTGCGGACTTTCCCACGGATTTCGTGTCGATCGTCATCCGCACCACCGATCTTGGATCGTTGCTGCTTGATGGCAGCGCGCCCAACACCGCTTCTTTCCAGACGTTGGGCAGCACGACGTTCAGCTTCGGCAATATTGATGTCTCGCTCAAGTTGGGCGCTTTCAGCATCTCCGCGGACAATCCGTTCCAGCTGCTGCTGTCGGGCTTCGACAATTTCGACAGCTACTTCACCTATGGCGGCGCGGCCTTCTCGCCCGGCGCTTCGCCGCCGCCGCCGCCGATTGATCCGCCGCCGCCGCCAACGGGCGTGCGCGTTTACTGGGATGGCGCTGGCCCCAACGGCAATGGCGTCGTGGAAGGCGGTAATGGCACCTGGACGACCGCCAGCACCAACTTCACCAACGAAGGCGGCACTGACAGCGGCGTGAACAACCCGCAGCCATCCACCGTCATCTTCGGTGGCGTGGGCGGACTGGTCACTGTTTCCAATGCAGTTGATCCGGTGACCGTTACCGGCATGACCTTCAACGTGAACGGCTATGAAATTGCCGGCGATCAGGTCACATTGTCGGGCGGCACGGCCAACTTCACGGTGAATGGTGCGGACAATATCGCCACCATTTCGGCCAAGCTCACCGGCAGCTCCACGCTGGCCAAGCTTGGGGCAGGGACGCTCAATCTCACCAATGCCACCAATGATTTCGCTGGCGGCGTGCTGATTTCGGCCGGCACGTTGCGCGGGATTCTGGGCGCTTTCGGTGCCGGCACCATCACCAACAATGCCGGCCTGATTCTCGATGTTGGTGCAGCTGGAACGCTGGCCAACGTTCTGGCGGGCACCGGCACCATCACCAAGAACGGCGCAGGCGTGCTCACCATTGGTGGCACCAACATTTTTGGCGGTGATTTCGCCGTCAACGGCGGCGGCCTGGCCGTAACCGGCAATCTGGGCGCTGCGCGCATCCTGCTGAATGCCGGCACCTTGTCCGGCACTGGCACCATCGGCGGTTTCGTGGCGGCCACTGGCACCACGGTCGCGCCGGGGCCGGTGATCGGCACCCTTACCAGCACCGGCAACGGCGTGTTCCAGTCAGGTTCCACTTATGCCGTGGATGTCACCAGCACCGGCACGTCTGACCGGATTGCCATCACCGGCTCGGTCAACGTTGCGTCCGGCACCACGCTGCGCGTCACCAAGACCGATGCGCCGCGGTATGTGCTGGGCACCCGCTATACCGTGCTCACCACCACGGGCGGGGAAGGCGGCGGCCGCACTGGCAGCTTTGCCGCACTCACCGGTGATACCCGCGTGTCGCGCTTCATCAGCGTGGTCCAGGAAACCGATGCCAACAACATCTACCTGGGTGTGCGGCAGACGAGCAGCTTCCGCAGTGCGGCTCTGACACGGAACCAGATTGCGGCGGCCGCCGGGGCCGATACCAGCGGCAACGGTCCGCTGTATACCGCGATCGCCTATCTCGACACTGATGCCCAGGCGCAGGCGGCGTTCGACCAGATCTCTGGCGAAATCCACAGCTCTGCGCGTGGCCAGACGGTGCAGGATAGCCGCTTTGTCCGCGAAGCGGTGAGCGCGCATCTGCAATCGCCGGATGACAGCCGGCGTGGCCTGTGGATGAGCGCCTATGGCAGTTGGGGCCGGACCGATGGCGACGGCAACGCCGCCAAGATCCAGCGCGATATCGGCGGCTTCTTCATGGGTTATGATGTGCTGCGCGGTGAGGAATGGGCCGTGGGTGTGCTGGCTGGTTACGGCAATGCAACCATCGATGTCGCAGACCGCGGCAGCCGGGCCACCACCGATGATATCCATGTCGGTGCCTATGGCGGGCTGAAAAAGGGCAACTTCATTGCCAGCGCCAGCCTGGTGCACATGTGGCGCAATATGGATACGCGCCGCAATGTCAGCATCCCGGGCTTCACCGACACGCTGACAGCGATCTATCAAGGCAATGTCACCCAGTTATTCGGGGAAGTGGCGTATCACTGGGCCTTCGGCAAGGCAGCGTTCGAACCGTTTGTTCAGGGGGCTTATGTCGATGTGTCCACCGATGGCATCCGCGAAGTGGGCGGCGCTGCCCGGCTCACCTCGACCGGCCGGATCAGCGAGGACTTCTTCGTGTCCACCGTGGGTGCCCGGCTGAAATATGGCCTGCCGCTGGGCAACGGCAATTTCGGCGTGACGGCCGAAGCCGGCTATCGCCGCATCAGCGGTGGCAGCTTCAAGACGCCGATCGACTTCAACCTGCCGGCTGGCCCCGTCATGCGGATCGCCGGCGTGCCGTTCGAACGTGACGTGGCCGCGTTGGGCCTGGTCGCATCGGGCCAGATCGGCACGAACGTGCAGATCGACTTTGGCTATCGCGGCCAGCTCGGCAAAGCCCTCAAGGACCATGGTGTCCGCGGCGGCGTTACCGTGCAATTCTGATCGAAATCGGGGCCGGGCGGCGTATCAGCCCGGCCCCGCAGTTTCGATGTGGGCGCTTGCCAAGGTGGGCAGTGCACATCCATCGGGGCGCACCCCAATCCACATCGGCTCGCCCTGGCTTCTTGCAAGCCGGGGCGCAGCCGTATCAGCGGCGTTTGGCGTGATAACGCGCAAGGAAGCCGGCGGCGAAATCACGCAATCGCTGCTCCGCAATGGCGCAGCGCAGGCCTGCCATCAGTTGCTGGTAGAAACCGATATTGTGCTGAGTAAGCAGCATCGCGCCCAGCATCTCGCCTGCCTTGGTCAGATGGTGGAGATAGGCGCGGCTGACAGCTTCCGGGCCGTGGCAGACCGGGCAGAGGCAATCTTCATCCAGCGGCCGCAGATCCTCGGCATGGGTGGCATTGCGCAGGTTCAAGGGCCCATCGTGGGTAAAGGCCTGGCCGTTGCGGCCTGAACGCGTGGGCAGCACGCAATCAAACATGTCGACCCCGCGCACCACCGCGCCAACGATGTCATCGGGCTTGCCCACACCCATCAGATAGCGCGGCGCATCTTCGGGCAACTGGCCGGTGGCATAATCCAGTACGCCAAACATCGCCGGCTGGCCTTCACCCACCGCCAGGCCGCCGATGGCATAGCCGTCAAAACCAATGGCGCGCAGAGCCGTTGCGCTCTCGGCCCGCAGCCGTTCATCCAGTCCGCCCTGCTGGATGCCGAACAGCGCTGCGCCCGCTGCATGCTCACCGCCGGCATCAAATGCCGCCCGGCTGCGCGCCGCCCAACGCATGCTGCGGTCCATGGCGTCCTTCACCACCTCACGGGCAGCGGGCAGGGCAACCAGTTCATCAAACGCCATCACGATGTCGCTGCCCAGCAGGCGCTGGATCTCCATCGAGCGTTCCGGGCTCATCAGATGGCGGCTGCCATCAAGATGGCTGGCAAAGGTGACGCCGTCTTCTGTGCGCTTGGTCAGGCTCGAAAGGCTCATCACCTGATAGCCGCCGCTGTCGGTGAGGATCGGTCGGTCCCAGCCCATGAAGCGGTGCAGGCCGCCAAGGCGGTGGATACGCTCGGCGGTGGGGCGCAGCATCAGGTGATAGGTGTTGCCCAGGATGATGTCCGCACCCGCCGTGCGCACTTCGGATGCGCGCATCGCCTTTACGGTGGCAGCGGTGCCTACCGGCATGAAGGCCGGCGTGCGGATCTCGCCTCGGCGCATGGTGATGCTGCCGGTGCGCGCCTTGCCGTCGCGGGCGCTGATGGTGAAGGCAAAACGAGTCATTGGCCGCGCATAGCGTCTGTGGCAGGCTGCGTCTAATAAGGATGGGGGCCACTTGGGGCGTTGTTCTTGTTGGCCGCGGCCATTCCGCTCCCTGCGCGCGCGGCGTTACCGCGTGCCTGCGGCAATGATCTGTTCGAGCCGCAGGACAAGGCGAGCCGGTTCTGACGTCGGGGAGACGGATGATGAAGAAGAAATTGGGCGTAGGTGCGGCGCTGGTGCTGGCGGGCTTTGGCGCTGGATTGGCCGTCGCGCAGGGGGCCACGCCGACCGGGCGGACGCCGCAGTTCGCCAATGCCGAAGTGAGGGTGTGGAAATCGGTGATTGCGGCGGGCAATCCGCTGCCGCTGCACCGCCATGATCACCCGCGCGTGCTGATCGCCCTGAAAGGCGGCACCATGGATATTCGCGAGGAAACCGGCCGGTCCGACATTCAGAACTGGGAAACCGGCAAGGCCTATTGGTTGCCGGCCAACCCCAAGACGCTGCATCAGGATGTGAACGTGGGCAAGGAACCCATTGAAGTGATGGTGGTGGAGCTGCAAAAAGCGTGGTGAAGCTTGGGGTGAAATCGCGCGTCGATCAATTGCTGGTGGAGCGTGGCCTGGCGGAAAGCCGCACCCGCGCGCAGGCGCTGGTGATGGCCGGGTTGGTGTTTTCGGGCGACCGCAAGCTGGCCAAATCCGGCGACACGCTGGCCGCCGATGCGCCGCTGGAAGTAAAGGGCCGCGATCACCCCTGGGTGTCACGCGGCGGCATCAAGCTGGATCACGGCCTGACGCACTTTGGCTGGGATGTGGCCGGCGCGGTGGCCATCGATGTCGGCTCGTCGACCGGCGGCTTCACCGATGTGCTGCTCAGCCGCGGGGCCGTTCGGGTCTATGCCGTGGATTCAGGCACCAACCAGCTGGCGTGGCGCCTGCGGCAGGATGATCGCGTGGTGGTGCTGGAACAATTGTCGGCCCGGTTGTTGACGCCGGCGCATATCCCCGAACCGGTGGACCTGATCGTGTGCGATGCCAGCTTCATCAGCCTGATGAAGGTGCTGCCGATGCCGATGGGCTTTGCCCGGCCAAACGCGCGCCTGCTGGCCTTGATCAAGCCGCAGTTCGAAGCCGGGCGTGAGGATGTGGGCAAAGGCGGCGTGGTGCGCGATGAAGCCGTGCGCGAACGGGTGTGCCGCGAGGTGGCGGCGTGGCTGGAGGGGCAGGGCTGGGCCGTACAGGGCCTCACCACCAGCCCGATCACTGGCCCGGAAGGCAATGTCGAATTTCTGATCGCGGCGCAGCGCGCGGGCTAGCGTTTCTTGCCCTTGGTGGGGGCATGGAAATCCGGTGGTTTGCCGGCCACCCAGGTGACGAAGGCCGCCAGCCCCGGTTCGGCCAGCAGTGCTGTCTTGTCAGCCCCCATGCGGCCCAATTGGCTGTTGCTGAAATGGGCGTGGATGGCTTCGTGGCAAATCAGGTGAACCATTTGCCGGTCACGCCCGCTCTTGGCCTTGGCCTTGGCCTTTGGCACCGGGTGGTGCCATTCCACCTGCGCGCCCAGCGGCCGCCCGCACAGCCAGCAGGGGTCGTTCATCGGCGCTGCGTCATCATCCACCATGCCTCACATGTAGCGCGCGGGCGGGCAACCGGCTACACGGACACGGATGACTGATGCCGATTCCATCGAAGGCCTCGAACCCTGGTTTTCCACGGGCAGTTTCACGCGCGCGGCCATCGTGGCGGTGCCGGCGATCCTGCTGCTGGGCGGCCTGATGGCGCGCATCGCCGGTTCGACCGAAACCAACGCCTGGTATCAATCGCTCAGCCTGCCGGTGTTCCAGCCACCGGGGCCGCTGTTCGGCATCGCTTGGGCGATCCTCTACACGTTGATCGGAACGGCCTTTGCGATGATATGGGGCACCAAATTGGGGGAAAATGCGCCAGTGCGCGGCAAACGGCTGGCAATTGCGCTATTCGTTGTGGGCTTTGCCATCAATCTCACCTGGTCGCCGGTGTTTTTCCGCCTGCACATGATTTCGGCGGCGCTGGGCATCATCGCGGTGATGCTGCTGGTGGCGATCGCTACCACCTGGAGCTTCTGGCGCGTCAACCGGGTCGCCGGCTGGCTGATGCTGCCCTATTGTGCGTGGCTGTGCTTTGCGGCAGCCCTGAATATCTCGATCATGATGCTCAACCCCATGGCCGACGCCATGCAGCTGGGAATTTGAACCATGCAGAACGACAACAAGATCTTTGAAGACCTGTCCAAGGTTGCCACTGCCGCCATGGGCACGCTGGCCGGCGCCACTCGCGAATTTTCGGATGTTGCCCGCGAACGGATGAAGGATTTCGTGGGCGCGGGCGAGATCAGCCGCGACGAGTTTGATGCGGTCAAGGCGATGGCTGTTGCCGCCCGCTCCGAAGTGGAAAATCTCAAGGCCGAACTCGCCGCGCTAAAGGCGCAAATGGCCCCGGCCGAGTCGGCGCCGAAGAAGGTTCGCAAATCTGGTGGGGCGGAAGCCTGATATCCACAAGATTTTGTGCAGCTTGCTCTTGCCGAATCGGCAGGGCTTGCCCAGCCTGTGCCCAAGCCGATAAGGGAGAGGCGAAATGAGCTTTTCCGAGATTGACTATAGCGCGGGCGAACCCGCCCCCATCGACCTGCTCGAACAATTGTTCGATGCCAATGGTTGGGCTTCCGAGCGCGTGGGTGATGAGGAAATCATTACCACTGTAAAGGGTGGCTGGTGCACCTATCAGCTGCGCGCGCTTTGGCGCGGTGAAGATCGGGTGCTGCAGATCATTGCCCAGGCCGATCTGATGGTGCCCGATGATCGCCGGCCTGCCGTCTATGAGGCGATCGGCCTGATCAACGAACAATTGTGGATGGGCCATTTCGAACTGTGGTCGGCCGACGGCATGATCCTGTTCCGCCACGCCACATTGCTGGCTGATGACGACGCCGAAGACGGCGGCGACCTGTCGCCGGCGCAGGCTGAAATCCTCACCGATGCCGCCGTGGAAGAGTTTGAACGTTATTATCCGGTGTTCCAGCTGGTGTTGCTGGCCGGCCAAAGCCCGGCTGAAGCACTGGCCGCCGCGCTGATCGAGACAGCGGGCGAAGCGTAACACCGTTCTGGGGGCACAAATGACGGGTGAAGCGCCGATCTGGTTGATCGGCTGTGGCAACATGGGCGGCGCCTTGCTGCGGCGCTGGCTGGCCG
>NZ_JANPML010000195.1:0-15140 GCF_031422795.1 Sandarakinorhabdus sp. | reverse complement strand
TGGTTTCCGAAATCGAAAGCTGGCAGGCGGTGTTTGCCGGCAAGCAGTTCACTGTTCCCGTGTGATTGCACGATCGGTGTGCAAAGATCGCTTCTGATGCACAGTCCGTGCGCAGTTCGGCAGGCCAACCTGGCAACTCGCACAGACATTGACGGCAAGGCGCGCTATGCTGACGACCCTGATTCCGGGAGCATCCACGATGGCCGATCTTTTCGAAAACCCGCTGGGCCTTGATGGCTTTGAATTCATCGAATTCTGCGCGCCCACCAAGGGCGTGCTGGAACCGGTTTTTGCCGCCATGGGTTTCACGCAGGTCGCGCACCACCGGTCCAAGGATGTGCAGTTGTGGCGGCAGGGCGGTATCAACCTGATCGCCAACTATGAAAAGCACAGCCCGGCCTGGTTTTTCGCCGCCGAACATGGCGCATCGGCCTGCGGCATGGCGTGGCGGGTGAAGGATGCCGCCAAAGCCTATGCCGAGGCGCTTGAGCGTGGGGCGGAGCCTGTGGAAAGCCGCACTGGCCCGATGGAACTGCGGCTGCCGGGCTTTCGCGGTATCGGCGGTTCGATCATCTATCTGATCGATCGTTATGGTGATGATCTGTCGATCTATGACATTGATTTCGTGTATGAACCGGGCGTGGAACGCAACCCGCAAGGCGCCGGGCTGCAGATCATCGATCACCTCACCCACAATGTCTATGGCGGGCGCATGGCGCATTGGGCGGCGTTTTATGAGCGCATCGCCAATTTCCGCGAGATCCGCTGGTTCGACATCAAGGGCGAATATACCGGCCTGACCAGCAAGGCGATGACCGCGCCCGACGGCAAGATCCGCATCCCGCTGAACGAAGAAGGCCGGGGCGGCGGCGGCCAGATCGAGGAGTTTCTGCGCGCCTATAATGGCGAGGGCATCCAGCACATCGCCTTTGCCTGTGATGATCTGCTGGGCGTGTGGGATCGGCTGAAGGCCATCGGCACGCCGTTCATGACGCCGCCGCCGGCCACCTATTACGAAATGCTGGCCGAACGCCTGCCCGGCCACGGCGAGCCGGTGCCTGAACTGCAGCAGCGCGGCATCCTGCTGGATGGCAGCACTGATGGCTCAAAACGCCTGCTGCTGCAGATATTCTCTGAAACCATGGTCGGCCCGGTGTTCTTTGAATTCATCCAGCGCAAGGGTGACGAAGGCTTTGGCGAAGGCAATTTCAAGGCACTGTTTGAAAGCATGGAGCGCGATCAGGTACGGCGCGGTGTGTTGACCGTCGAGGAGCCGGCGCAATGAGCACGCCCACTCTGAAGCGCATTCACCATGTCGCCTATCGCTGCCGTGATGCCGCCGAAACCGTGGCCTGGTATGAAAAGACGCTGGGCATGACCTACACCACCGCCTTTGCCGAGGATCATGTGCCCTCCACCGGTGAATATGATCCCTATATGCACGTCTTCATGGATTGCGGCGGCGGCAATGTGCTGGCCTTTTTCGAGCTGCCGAACCAGCCCGAGATGGGCAAGGATCCGAACACACCGGCCTGGGTGCAGCACATCGCCTTTGAAGTGGAAAACGCAGCCGAACTGCTGGCCGCCAAGGCGCATCTGCAGGCCCAGGGCATCGATGTGCTGGGGCCAACCTGGCACGGCATCTTCAAGTCGATCTATTTCTTTGATCCCAATGGCCATCGCCTGGAACTGGCCTGCAACATCGGTACCGCCGCACAATATGCCGAGCTGAAGGCGGTAGCACCGGCGATGCTGGCCGAGTGGCGCGAAACCCGCCGCGCGCCCAAGCACGCCGCCTGGCTGCACCAGCCCCCGCCCGAGGCGTGAGTTTGCAACGGTGGCCGTGATGTTCTGAGCATTGCACCGCCGGGCATTCCGGGCCAGAGAAGCGCAGGTTTGCCGCTGGCGCCGCCGCGGGCACCCGGGGAGTAAGTCATGAAGATTGCCGTGGTTGGTTTGGGCTATGTTGGCCTCTCGAACGCCGTGTTGCTGGCGCAAAACCATGATGTGACGGCCGTTGATGTCAGCACGGCGCGGGTCGATCTGGTCAATAATCGCAAAAGCCCGATCGTCGATGCCGAGCTGGAGGCGTTCCTGGCGGAAAAGCCGCTGCGGCTGAGCGCGACCACCGATCTGGCGGCAGCCGCCCGCGATGCCGAAGTGGTGCTGGTGGCAACGCCCACCGATTATGATCCCGATACCAATCATTTCGATACGTCGTCGGTGGAAAATGTCGCCCGCGCTGCGCTGGCGGCCAATCCCGACGCCACGGTGGTGGTGAAATCGACGATCCCGGTCGGCTTCATCACCCGTCTGCGCCGCGAACTGGGCAGCGACAATGTGATTTTTTCGCCGGAATTCCTGCGCGAAGGCCGTGCCCTGCACGACAATCTGCATCCCTCGCGCATCATCGTTGGCGATTCCGGCCCGCGCGGGCGGATGTTTGCCGATCTGCTGCTGGAAGGCGCTGCCCGCCAGGATGTGCCGGTGCTGCTTACCGATCCGGCCGAAGCCGAAGCCATCAAGCTGTTTGCCAACACCTATCTCGCCATGCGCGTTGCCTTCTTCAACGAGCTGGACAGTTACGCCATGGCCGCCGGCATGGACACGCGCCAGATCATCGAAGGCATCGGCCTCGATCCGCGCATCGGCCTGCACTACAACAACCCGTCGTTTGGCTATGGCGGCTATTGCCTGCCCAAGGATACCAAGCAGTTGCTGGCCAATTACGGCGCGGTGCCGCAGAATCTGATCGCCGCCATCGTGGATGCCAACCGCACCCGCAAGGATTTCCTGGCGCAGCGCATCTTTGATCGCAAGCCGCGCACGGTGGGCGTCTATCGGCTGGTGATGAAGGCCAACAGCGACAATTTCCGCCAGTCATCGATCCAGGGCATCATGAAGCGCATCAAGGCGCGCGGCATCACGGTCATCATCTACGAACCGGCGCTGGCCGAAGATCAGTTCTTTGGATCACGGGTGGTGCGCGACCTGGGTGCGTTCAAGGCCGAGGCCGACGTGATCCTGGCCAACCGGATGAGTGACGATCTGGCCGACGTGGCCGACAAATTGTTCACCCGCGACCTGTTCGGGGCGGATTGAGTTTCGGCGAACAGGCAAGGCGACCGCCCGCCTCTACCACGCAGCGGGTGACGCCCGTGGCCTTTGCCTGTTCCTGCACAGCGGCGATCCAATCGGCATAATAGGCGACGTTGGTATACAGCGCCGGCACGCCCTTGCGGCCACAGCCGGCCCCGGTGGAAACCAGCCCGACCAGAAAGAGCTGGCGGGTGAGTGGCCCGCCGCTGTCACCCTGGCAACTATCCTGCTGCTCGCTGGTGGCAGAGCCGACGCACAGCACGCCGGGGTTGAGCGTCGCTTGATACTCCGCAACCTTGCGGCATTCGGCCTGGTCGAGCAGGATCAGTCGGCCTTCCAGCAACACCTGCGATGATCGCATTGCGGCACCGCCCACTGAACGCGTCGCGCCGGCCTTGCGTTCGGAAACATGGCCCCAGCCCGTTACCTTCAGATCATCGCCGAGACTGAGCGGGCGCGTGTTTGCGCCTGTGCGGATAAGGCGCACCGGGGCGGCGGCAGCGGCAATTTCGGGTTTGGTGGCCGCATCGTCCACCAGGTGCAGCAGCGCGATATCGTGCTGCTTGTGGCCATAACGGCGATAATCGCCGTGCACGATGATGCGATCGATCCGCTTGGGCGTGGCTGCCTTCAGATCGATATTGCCCAGCCGCACACCCAGGTTGGGCAGCTTCACCAGCGTCTCCTTGTCGGCAACGAAGCAATGGGCGGCGCTCAATGCCCATTCCTTGTTGATCAGGGCGCCGCCGCACAGATGATCGCGTTCCCAGCCCTCCATCGTGCGCAGGGCCTGCCGCTCGGGTTCGGTGGCGGCGTTGCGGATGGCGGCCTTTATCTCTTTGTCGGTCAGCGGCACCTTGAAATAGACCTGGATCTGCCAGGGCGAACTGCCCGGCGCGGCGGGTGTGCCGCGTACCACGCGGGAACCTTCGTCGTCGGCGGCAGCCGGCGTTTCGGGAGCCGGCGCGGGTTCCGGCGGCGGAGAAGGTTGGGGCTGGGCAGCAATCAGCAGGCCGGCACCGACCAGCAAAAGCAGCTTCTTCATGGTTTCACCTCCGCATTGACGATCCCGACGGACCATTGCCCGACCTGGCTCCATCCGCCGGCGCGGGCGCGATCGGTGCCCAGGCAGAAGGCGCGCGCCACCGGGCTGAGGCAGGCCTGCCCGTCGATCACGTCGGTATCATTCTGTTCCAGCACGCCGGCATTCAATGGCCTGTCGCTGGACAGCACGACAAAACGCACCCGGCCCGGCCCGTCGGGCTGCACTTCCTGGCCGGGCGGTATGCGCACGGCCTGGCCCGCATCGATGGCGGGATCGCGCGCGCCAAAGCCGGGCAGCACCTGGGTCACGCTGTATTTGTCGCCGATCGCCAGCACGGTGACATAACGCGGCGCCGTGGCCTTGTTGACGACCGAGACCATGATCGGCTTGTCCGCCTTCAGGATCGGGCCGCCGGGTGGCTGCTCCGGGCACCACTTGGGATCAAAATCATCGAGGTTGTCGACATTCTGCACGCACAGGCTCACGCCATCGCGCGGCTGCCCAGGGTCGCTTATGCGGGACAGCCAGTGTTCCACCCGCGCCACCTTTTCCAGCGCCGATGCCAGCTGCACGCCGAACTGCGGGGCCGTGGCCGCCGGCAGCCGCGCCAGCAAGCCGGCCGGGCCGCTGAGCAACATCCCGCCGCCGTCTGGCGTCAGGCGGAAGCGGCTGGCCGGATCAACCGCGACAAAGCCGAGTTTCTGCACCACCGGCAGCGCCGCCGGTTCAGCCACTGCCAGCCGCAGCACCTGGCCGCCGAATTCATGCGCGAATTCGCGCGCCACCAATCGGCCGGGCAGGCCGGGCGGCAATGCGGATTCAGGCTGCAGCATGGCGCTGCCCGCCGAAACTTCGACCACGCGTGCCTTCAGGCCCCCACCGCTGCCCAATTCGCTGCCGAGCGCAGCGCCGGTGCTGGCAAACAGGTCAAATCGCGATCCCATCGTGATGCCGACCAGGCCGCCGCCGGCCATCACAAGCTTGCCGCCATCCAGCACCACATCGAAAGTGGGCACCTTGATTTCCGGCCCACCCAGCGTGGCGCGCAGCGCGCCTTCGGCGTGGGGCAACTGGCGACCGCCGGTGGCGCGTGTCACATCTGCCACCACGCGAGCGGCAAGATCGGCGAAACTGGCTTTGGGTGTGGCGATGATGGCGCTGGCCAATGCACTGGTGAACACCCCGGCGCGCGCGCCCACGGCGCCCACTTCCTTGGCATCCTGGCCATCGCCGGCCGCACCCAGGTGGACGCGATAGGCGCCCAGGTTGCCATATTGCAGCGGGCTTTTGATCGGCACCAGGCCGCTCACACGCAGATCGGGTGCGGTGCGGGTGCCGCTGTTGCCGTCGCGGCTGGCCGTGCCGCTGTTGCAGCTGTCGAACCAGGTGACGATATTCACCCCGCGCGAGGTGGCCGCATCGATGAAGCGTCGCACTTCGTGATCAAGGATATCGGCCCCGGCCACGGCGCCGGGCCGGCGGGCATCATGCGCCATCAACGTGCTGTTGTAACGGCTGGCCTGATCCAGCGTGGCATCATCCAGGAATCGCGAACCATGGCCAGCGAAATAGAGCAGCAGCGTATCGCCCACCTGCGCGGCATCCAGCGCCCGTGTCCAGGCGTCGTTGATATTGGCCTTGGTGGCGCAGCTGTTGATCAGCGTCTCCACCAATGGGCTTTGGGTTCGGCAATTGGCATCGTCGGGCATGGCACCCACATTCAGGCCCTGGGATTGCGCCAGCGCGTCGCGGATCCGGCGCGTATCGCCGACCGCGCCCGACAGATCGTCAAAGCCGGCATTGGCGACCGAGCTGCGGCTGTTTTCATATTTGTCGATGCCCACGAACACGGCGTGCACGGCGGCCTGCGCGCTGGTGCCAAGCAGCAGGGCGCTGCCGGCCAAGGCCCATCTGATCGTCATGGATTTGGTCTCCCCCGAAGCACCACCGGTGATGGTGCGCTATTGAAATCGAACAGGCTGGGTTCCTGCGACTGGCGCTTTGCGGCTGCGGGCGCGCGCATGACCAGCCTTACGCCGCGCGCCAGGTTGATGCTGCCGCCGCGCCGCACTTCCGCTTCCAGCGATGGCAGTCGCTGCGCGGCATAGCGCAGCCATTCATCAAGCTGGATCTGGCCATTGGCATTGAGATCGGCCGGTCCGCCTTGGTCTGTCAGTCCCTCGCCCAGCGCCGCTGTCAGAAATCCTTGCTGCAAGCTGGCATTTTCCAGCGCCACATCATCAGCCTGGGTGGCGGCGAGGATCCGCAGCCCCTTGTCGAACGCCAATTGGCCCAGGCTGGCATCGCCCATCGGGCCGGGCTTGAAATCCGGCGTGTTCACCGCTGCGCCGGAATGGCAGGCATCGATGATGAAGGCGATTTCGGCGGCCTTCATGAAGCCCAGCTGGATGGTGAGATCTTCTGCCGTGATCACGGATCGGGTTTCCGGCGCGGCCGCAGTGGCCGGCCAGCGCGCAGTGGACGGCAACAGCGCAAACTGCCCCGAAGCGGTGGCAAAGCCGTGGCCGGAAAAGCTGATGATGATGATATCATCCGGCGTGGTTTCAGCGAGACTGCGCACCTTGTGCACATCCTCCAGCCGGATCATCTGATCCATTTCCGGCGGAAAGCCCGCCAGGTAACTGAGCACGCCCAGCACATCGGCGCGCGTCACCTGCCGCGCCGGCCGCCCATCGGCGGCGGCGGCGCTGGTCAGGCTGATGTGCCGCATTTCATAGCCGGGGATGGCGGCAAGGCGATCCGCAATCACCCGCGCATCGGCCACGGCAAAATTCAGATCGAGCAGCCGGGGTTCGACATAGTCATCCACCCCGATTGTCAGCACCCAGGCCCGGCGTGGCCGTTTTGGCGTGGATGTGCCCGGCGGGGTCCAGTTCCGCCGCGTGGTGTCGCTCTTCACGCGGTCGCTGTTGAAGGCATAGGCGGCAAATTCCATCGGCTTGCCATTGTGGTGCGTTGGCACTGACACCTGGAATTCGCTGGACCACAAGCCGGCGGCATTCACGCCTTCCATCTGGTTCAGTTCCCGCCATTCAGTCAGCGTCGGGCTGGGCTGTTGCTGGAAATGCGGCGGTTGCTGATCGATCTGGCGGTTGTCCAGCAACAGCTTGACGTTGAACAGGCCCGATCGCCGGCCGCTTTGCGCGTCGCGGGTTTCCCGCGCCTCCACCCGCACCACCACTTGCCCCGGCGTATCGGCGGGCCTGACATCGGTGATGCGCACCTGCGGCAGCAGCCGGTTCAGCCCGGCCACCGGCGGCGCCGGCGGCAGCACACGCGCGCAATTGCCCGCAGCAGTGCAGTCCATCAACTTGCTGATCAGTTGGGGTTCGTAATAGTCGCGCATCAGGGTCTGCGGGGGCAGCGACTGGAACGGTTCATCTGGCATGAACCAGCGGAAGCTTTCCGATTCCGGGCCGAGATTGGTGTCGTAGCGGCCATCGCCGGCCGCCACCACATATCGTTGATCGGGCAGCAGCGCGATGGTCATCAGCACTTGGCCGGTGCGCGAGTTCCACAGGCGCAGGCCATCGGTCGTGCTGGCGGCCCAGAACACCGGGCGGCCCTGCATGAACCCGATCGCAGCGGCACCGGGAAACGCAATCGGCGCCAGTGAAGTGCCCGTGGCCAGGTCCACTACCTCGATGCGATCTTCCAGCGCTCCGCCTACCAGCAGGCGGCTGCCCTGGGCGGCAAAGCGGCCCGGCATCGCCGAGATGACCGGCAGTCTGCGCCCCACCGCCTTGCCATCGGCGCCTGGCGGCAAGCTGGTATCCCATTCCAGCATGGTGCCGCTGGCGGCCACCCACAGCAGCCTGCCATCGGGGGCAAAGCCGATGCGCGTCGGATCGACGCTGGCCGGCAGATCAAGCGACTGCAACACCGAACCCGTGCCGGCATCAGCGACGGCAATCAGTTGCCGCCCGTCTTGCATCCTGATCACGGCTGCCAGCCGGTCCCCGCCTGGGCTGGCGGCAAGCAGCCGCACCGCCTTGCCTTCCGTCAGAGCCAGACCGGGCAAGGGCTGCCACACCCCGTTTACCAGCCGCGCCACAGCCCGATCAGCGCCGGCATCGCGGTGGCAATTGGCAAGGCCCGCACCCAGCAGGCCGCCATCGGGCAGCGGGACCATGAAGCAACGGGCCGGCAGCCGCGTCACTTCGCGGCCGGCATCGGCATCATACAGCACCACTGGCGCAGTCTTGGCTGCTTCCTGCGGCAGCACATAGAAGCGGCTGGAGCTGATCCAGCGCACGGCATCATAGCGACCGGCCAGCCGCAGCGACGCGAGGAAGCGGCCCTGGGTGAGGTCAAACGTCTCGATCTGTGTGCGGTTGGCAGAATCGGGCAGGGGGCTGGCGGCGCTGGGTGCATCAAACACCGTGGTCACCATCGCCAGCCGCCGCTCGTCGGCAGACAGATCGGCATCATCGATGCTGGCCAGTGGCCGCCATGTCGATCGCACGCCCTTCAGCTGGCCAGCGGCGTCGTTCATCACAAAGCCCGGGCCCAGGCGGTGCAGTTGCCAACGACCATCCGGGGATCGGGGCAGCGCCGGCAGCAGCCGTTCGGCCTCGGCCCGGGGCATCTCTGCGCCGCCGCCGTCGCCTTTGCTGTGGGCCACGGCCATCGCCTGCAGCCGGCGCTGCATCATGCCGAGCCAATCGGTGCCGGGCGCCAGCGGCGCCAGCGGGCGGGCGGTGATCTGGCGCGCCTGTCGGGTGCGCACATCCACCGCATAGGCCCGCGGCGCCCGCAGATCAGCGCTGCCGGGATCGAGCACGACGCCTTCGATGTGCAGCGTGCGGCCATCGGGCAGCAATGCCATGCTGTTCAGGTTCATCACTTCGGCTATGGTGCCCGCCTGCGATGGCAGGCGCACCCGATCGACGATCACGCCGGCGGCCACATCCCACAGCAGCAATTCACGGCGCAGGCCCGATGCTGTGAACACGAAGCGGCTGTCAGCTGTCCACGCGGCGACATCAAAGCCGCCTTGGCCCAGCGCCTGCACGATGATGCGCGGCGTGATCACGGGGGGTATGCCGGGCGGTGCTTGCGCTGCCGCTGCAGACGCTGCCGCCAACAGGATCATCGCTGCTCGCTTCATGGCCGTTTCTTCAGCACCACTGGCGAATCTTCGGTGCTGAAATCGAACAGGCTGGGTTCCTGCACGCGCGGCGGGGCGGTGGGGGTGCGCATCACCAGCCGCACGCCGCGCGCCGCTGCCGCGCCGACGCCGCGCCGCATTTCCTCGTTCAGGGACGGCAGGCGTTCCACGGCATAGCGCAGCCATTCATCCAGCCCGACCGCGCCATCTTCATTCTCGTCGGCGCGCAAATTGCCGGTGCCGGGATCGAGGCCATCGCTCAGGGCCGCGGTCAACAGGCCCTGGCGCAGGTTGGCGCTTTCATAGGCAACGTCATTGGGTTGGGTGGCAGCCAGGATGCGGATCAACTTGTCGAAGGCGAGTTGGCCCAGGCCGGCGTCGCCCATCGGGCCGGGTTTGAAATCCGGTGTGTCGACCGCGGCGCCCGAATGGCAGGCATCGATGATGAAGGCGATATCCTGCGCATTGATGTAGCGCAGCCACAAGGTGAGATCATCGGCCGTCACCGTGGTTTCAAGGGTGGGCCCGTCGGCGCTCAGCGGCCAGCTGGCATCGGAGGGCAGCAGCGCGAAATTACCGCTCTTGTCGGCAAAGCCATGGCCGGAAAAGCTGATGATGACGACATCATCGGGCGAGGCTGCATCAAGTTGGGCAACATCATGGCCGGCCGCGGTCAGCGTTTCGCGGGCCTTTTCCACTTCCAATCCACCCAGCAACGACAATGCCAGCTGGATGTGATCGCTGGTCACGGTGCGCCCCCCGCCACCTGGCAGGGCCGTGGTCGTCAGGTTGGCGCGGCGCAGCTCGTAACCGGGGATGGCGGCCAGGCGTTCACCGATCAGCCGGGCATCGGCCACGGCAAAATCCAGGTTCAGCCGTCGTTCGGCATAGGCATCCACCCCGATGGTCAGCACGAAGGCCCGGCGCGGGCGCGGTTTCTGGCGGGGCGGCTTCCACGTGAAAAGCGCGCTTTCGCTCTTCACCCGGTCCTCGTTGAAGGCATAGGCGGAAAATTCGATTTCCTTGTTGTTGCTCGGGATGCTCACCCGCAGGCGATAATCATAGTGGCCATTGTCGGTCTTGGTGCGGTTGACCGTGCGCCATTGTTCCAGCGTGCGCGGCGTTTCGGCGTCGGGATCGTCGGGGTCGCGCGCCACCTCGCGATCATTCATCAGCAGCTTGAGGCCATAAAGCCCGGAACTGCGACCAGTCCTGGGGTTTCTGGTTTCGTCGATCTTCAGGCTGACCCAGGCCTCGCCAGCGGTATCGGGGTCCATCTCGACCTCGGTGATGGTCACCACCGGCTGCACGCGGTTCAGCCCGGCGATTGATGGCAGCGGCTTCAACACCTGGCCGCAGTTGCCGGCCGTGGCGCAATCCACCAGCTTGCGGTGCAGGCGCGGCGTGAAATAATCGCGCATGAAAGTTTGGGGGCTCAGGCTCTGGAACGGTTCGTCGGGCACGAACCAACGGAAACTATCATCATCGGCATCAAGATTGGTGTCGTACCGGCCATCCAGCGACGAGGTGACATAACCACGATCAGGCAGCAGCGACGTGGTGAGCAGCACCTGCCCGGTGCGGCTGTTCCACAGCGTGATGTCGCCGCCGTGCGACACCGCCCAGCGGATCGGCCGATCGGCCAGAGTGCCGCCCGCCAGCGCGCCCATGAATTCGATGGGTGGCAGCGCTGTACCGCTGGCCAGATCGATGGTGAAAATCCGATCGTCGATCGGCCCCATCACCTGCAATTGGCCGCGTGCCTCTACCAGGGCGGCAGGTGCAGTCACGCCCACCGTGAATTCCCGCACGACCGGTGAACCGTCGGGCTTGTCGGGGGCTGCCGGGGTCCATTCCAGTACCAGGCCGCCGCCGGACAGCCACAATTTCTGCCCGTCGTTTGACCATGTCGCCTGCCAGAACAGGCCTTCCTTGTCGTCGTGGGTGGTCGTGTAGATGGCGGCACCCGTGGCTGGATCAACGACGGCAATTTCGTGCGTGCCGTCTTCCAGCCGGGTCACCACCGCCAGATGTTTGTCGCGCCGGCTCGCGGCGATCAGCCTGATATGGGCGCCTTTGGGCATTTCATGGCCGGCCAGCTTCACCCAGCGGCCGCCTTCAAGCCGTTGCAGCGCGCGATCATTGGGCACGCCGGACCGGCAGTTGGCGAGGCCGGCGCCGATCAATGTGCCATCTGCAAGATTGGTGACGAAGCACCGCCCCGGCGCGCGTTCCAGGATTTCCTGGCTGGCCACATCGATCCTGATCACATCGGACGGCACACCCTTGGCCGCATCATCCAGCGGATCGTCGCTCTCATCAAAGGGCAGGGCAGCCAGTTCCCCGTCGTTCAACCAGCGCAGCCGATCATAGGTGCCGGGCAGCGTGATCCGATCGCCAATATCGCCATCAACCAGATCAAGAAAATCAATGTTGATCAGGGGTTTGCCCTTGTCATCCTCGTCCGGGTGAAGCAGCGCCAGAGAGTGACCATCGGGTGCCAATGCGGCATTGCTGATGTCCTGGAAATCGTCGCTGGTTTCCAGTTCACGGGTCTGGCCATCGCGGCCCAGCAGGCCAATGCCGGACGCGGTCCGCACGATCTGGAACTTGCCGTCTGGCGAGGCTGGCAGCGCCGGCAGCACGGCATTGGCCTCCTCCTCCGTCAAGGCGTCGCTGCTATCGTAGATCGACTCCAGCGCGACCATCCAACTTTGGGTCCAGGTGCCGAAATCCATGCCATCGGGCAGGGGCGGCAAATTCGGACGGGTGGGCGCGATGGTGGCGCGCCGGGTGACGACATCCACCAGATAGGTGCGGCCGCCCTGCGCGTTGGGCGCGGTGCTATCAAGGATCTCGGCGTCAAGGCGCAGCGTGCGGCCATCGGGCAACAACGTCATCGCCCGCATCTTCATCAGATCGGCTTCGTTGCGGGCCTGCAATGGCAGCTGGCGTCGATCGATGATGTTGCCGGTCGCCACGTCCCACACCATCAACTCGCGGCTGCTGCCGAGCGCGGTGAAGATATAGCGACCATCGGCCGACCAGGCGGCGGTCTCGATGCCGCTGCGAACCGCCTGAACGATAACGCGCGGCGTCAATTGTCCGGCCGGACCCGGCACTTGCGCCAAGCCAGGTGCAGCCAAACCGCAAGCCAGTGCAGCCAACCCCATCAGGTGGCGCAACCGCATCATCATTCTCCCCCGAAAACACCCGATTGTTGCGCGCCGCCAGTGGTCAAGTCAATGAAGGCCGCGCCTTGGGCCAATTCACCCCCACCAAGGGGTTGCTGGCAGGCCTGCGCTTTGCAACTGTAGGCGGCAAGGCGAAGCTGGCAGGAGTGAAAATGACGATCGCAGTAGCAGCGCCGGCTGAGGCAGAGGCCTTTCTGGCGGCCCATCCCGATACGCAGTTTGTCGATATCATCTTCACCGGCCTGTCGGGCACGGCGCGCGGCAAGCGCATCCGGGTGCATGAACTGGCGGCGTTGTATGGCGCAGGGCGGCCGCTGCCGGTGTCGATCCTGGTCGCCGATGTAACAGGGCAGGATTGTTTCGATACCGGGCTGGTGTGGGAAAATGGCGACAGCGATCGTTTTGCGCGGCCGGCGCCCGGCACGCTGGTGCCCACTGGGCCGGGGCGGGCTGCGGTCATCACCTCGCTGTTCGAAGCCGATGGAATTGTGTGCGAGATTGACTGCCGGGCGGCGCTGGCGCGGGTGGTGGCGCGGTTGACGGCCGATGGTTTCACCCCGGTGGTGGCTTGTGAACTGGAATTCACTCTCGTCGATCGCAACCGTGCCGATGGCCAGCCGCCGCAGCCGGCACGGATGGGCGGCGCGCGGCCGGCCACGCACGGCACTTATGGGCTGGAGGAACTGGATGATGCCGGGCCGTTCCTCGCCGATCTGTGGGCCGCTGCCGATCCGGCCGGCCTGCCGCTGGAAACCGCGATTTCCGAATATGCGCCGGGGCAGATGGAATTGACCCTGAAATACCGTGCCGATCCGCTGCGCGTGGCGGATGATGTGGTGCTGTATAAACGATTGGTGAAGCAGGTGGCGCGCCGCCACGATATGCTGGCGACGTTCATGGCGAAGCCGTTTGCCGATGCCGCGGGCAATGGCCTGCACCTGCATGTGTCGATAAATGATGCCGCCGGCGCCAATATCTTCGCCAGCCCGGCAGGCAGTCCCAATGCGCCGCTGCTGCATGCCATCGGCGGGCTGAAGGCGGCGCTGGCCGAAAGCTTTGCAATCTTTGCGCCCAACGCCAACAGTTATCGCCGGTTTCGGGCCGGCAGCTTTGCCCCGGTCGCCGCCAGCTGGGGCATGGACAATCGCACCACCAGCTTTCGCATCACCGCCGGGCCGGATGCCGCCCGCCACATCGAACATCGCATCGCCGGTGCCGACGCCAATCCCTATCTGGCGCTCGCCGCGCTGCTGGCCGGCGTGCATCACGGCCTGACACACAAGATCGATCCCGGTCCGCCGGTGATCGGCGATGGCTATGCGGCGGCTGCAGCCGATCCCGCTGCTGCTGCCCTGCCGGGCGACTGGTTTGCCGCCGTGCGGGCGCTGGAAGCTGGCACCATCCTGCCGGCCTATTTCGGCAAGGCCACACTGGCCATGTTCGCCAGCGTCAAGCGCACCGAGCAGGAACGCTACATGGCGGTGGTGCCTGCGCTCGATTACGACTGGGTGTTGGCAAATGCCTGATCTGTCGCGCCGCCATTTCGGGGGGCTGGCAGCGGCGCTGGTGCTGGATGGCTGTTCGCGCGCCGTTCCCAAGGGGACCAATGGCGAGGAGCAGCGGCTGAATTTCTACAATTGGGACACCTATACCGGCGAGACGACGCTGGCCGATTTTCGCAATGCCACCGGCGTTGACGTGCGCATGACCCATTATGCCAACAACGATGAGTTGTTCGCGCGGCTGCGGGCCGGCAATCCGGGTTTCGATGTGATCGTGCCGTCGAACGAGTTCGTCACCCGGCTGCAGATTTCAGGCATCCTCAGCCCGCTCGATCACGCGCGCATTCCCAACCGGGCCAATCTCGCCCCGGAGTTTGTGGATGTGCCCTATGATCCGGGGCGGCGCTGGTCGATGCCCTATACCTGGCTGGCGCTGGGCATCGGTTACCGCAAATCGCGCGTTCATGGCGTGCCCGACAGCTGGAAATGGGTGCTGGATTCAGACCGCTATTCCGGCCGCATCGGCCTGCTGGCAGAAGGTGACGATCTGATCCGGTTGGGGGCAAAATATCTTGGCCATTCGGTCAACGCCGTCACACCGGCGATCATGGAGCAGGTGACGCAGATGCTCATCGCCCAGAAACGCCATGTGAAACTGTTCCACCATGACGAAGGCCAGGATCTGCTGGCCAGCGGCGAAATTGATCTGGTGGTGGAGTATAATGGCGATATCGCCCAGGTGATGGCCGAGGATGATGATCTGGGTTTCGTCATCCCGCGCGAAGGCACGCTGATCAATTCGGATTGCCTGTGCGTGCCCGCCGGTGCGCCCCGGCCCGACAATGCCCATCGCTTCATCAATTATCTGCTGGATGCGCAGGTGGGCGCCGATATCGCCAGCACCATCCGTTTCCCCACGCCCAACGCGGCGGCACTGGCGCTGATGCCGGCGGAATATCGCACCAACCAGGTGATCTTCCCCACCGGTGCGGGGCTGGCGAACAGCGAATATGGCCGCTTCCAGAACATTGGCTACATCCGCGCCGTGGAAGAGGCGATCACCCGGGTGATGGCGGCATGATGCTGCAACGGCCTGCCCAAGCGCGACAGGTTTTTGCCGCCCTGAGCCTGCCGCCGGTGGTGTGGCTGTTTGCGCTGTTCCTGGCGCC
>NZ_JANPML010000194.1:0-3118 GCF_031422795.1 Sandarakinorhabdus sp. | reverse complement strand
CCCGATCCTGCGCGGCCTTGATAATGAACGCGTGCGCGTGCTGACCGATGGCATCGGCAGTTTCGACGTGTCCAACACCTCGGTCGATCACGCGGTGGCCGCCAACCCGTTGCTGGCTGATCGCATCGAAATCCTGCGTGGGCCGGCGGCGCTGCTGTTCGGTTCGGGTGCCATCGGCGGTGTCGTCAACATGCGCGACCTGCGCATCGCCCGCGAAGTGCCGGAAGGCGGCCCGCACATCGATGCCAGCGCCGGATTTGGATCGGCGGCAACGGAACGCAATTTGGCGGCGGCGGTCAACGTGCCGCTGGGGGCGGGCTTCGTTGCCCACCTCGACGGCAGTTTCTTTGAATCCGACAATTATCGTACTGGTGGCTTTGTTTTCAGTGAAAATCTGCGCGCCGCGGCTGCCGCAGAAGGCGGCGAAGTGGCCGAAGACGCGCAGGCGCGCGGGCGGTTGGACAACACCAACGCCCGCACCTGGGATGTTGCCGGCAGCATCGCCTGGATTGGCGAGAATGGCGCCAACTTCGGTGTGGCGGTGAGCCATCTCGAAAACCGCTACGGCATCCCGAACGGCCTCGAACTGGGCCACGAAGAGGCACACGAAGGCGAGGAGGAGCATGGCCACGAGGGCATCACGCTCGACATGCGGCAGACAAGGGTGGACGTGCGCGGCGCGGTGCCGCTGGCCGGTGCCTTCAAGGAAGTGCGTGTGCGCGGTGGCTGGGCCGATTACCGCCACGACGAAATCGAACCCAATGGCGAGATTGGCACCAGCTTCTTCAACAAGAGCTGGGAAGGCCGCATCGAACTGGTGCAGGCCAATGTCGATGGCTGGCAGGGCGCCACCGGCGTGCAGTATTTCAGCCGCAATTTCCGCGCCGTGGGCGAAGAAGCCTATATCCCGGCCAACCAAACCCGCCAGTTCGGCCTTTTCACGTTGCAGGAATTCGATCTGGGCGCGGTGCGGCTGGAAGGCGGCGCCCGCTTTGAACATGCCAATGTGAAATCAGCCGAAATCGGCCGGGAGCGGACGTTCAACGCCTTCTCCTTCTCGGTGGGCGGCTCGGTCGATCTGGGCAGCGGTTTCCGCTTTGCCCTGAGTGGTGCCCGCACCGAACGCGCCCCATCGGCGGAAGAATTGTTCGCCAACGGCGCCCACGCCGCCACCCGCGCCTTTGAAATCGGCAACCCGGATTTCCGCAAGGAACGCCAATTGGGTGCCGAAGCCGTGTTGCGCGGGCGCGGGACCGGCTGGCGGCTGGAATTGTCGGCCTTCGTCAACCGCTTTGACAATTATATCTTCCTGGGTCCGACCGGGACGGAAGAAGATGAGCTGCCCGTGTTCCAATATGGTCAGGCCGATGCCACCTTCTGGGGCATCGAAGTCGAAGCCGGGGTGAAAATTGCCCAGCTGGGCAGCACCCGCATCGATGTCACCGGCTTGCTCGATTACACGCGCGCCACCCTGCTTTCCGGCGGCGGTGCCGTGCCGCGCATTCCGCCGCTGCGCATGATCGGCGGCATCGAAGCGACCGGCGGCGTGGTCGGTGGCCGGCTCGAGATCGAGCATGTGACGGCGCAGGATCGCACCGCCGGTTTTGAAACCCGCACCGCCGCCTTCTCGTTGGTCAACGCCAGCGTTTCGTGGAAGCCGTTTGGTGTAGAAGCGCCGACCACGCTGATGGTGCAGGCCAACAACATCTTTGATGTCGAAGCTCGTCGCCATACGAGCTTCCTGAAGGATGTGGCGCCGCTGTTCGGCCGCGACATCCGGGTGTCGCTGCGCGTCGCCTTCTAAAAGCCGACAAAATCGCTCCAGTGGCACTTGAAAGCCGCTGGAGCGACCCCAAATCATGGAAACGGCGGCACCGACACCCCCCTCGATCGGTGGTCGCCCGTGGCAATACCTGCCACCTCCGAGGACCCGCAACAGGTTCCGATCTGGCCGCGCTGGTTGCCCCCACCAGCGCGGCCTTTTCGTTATTCGCCCATTTTATTCGGCGGCTTGCGCCCACAACTGGCCAGGTCGGGGCTGGCCGATCAGGCGCGGCCAATCGGCCAGCAGCTGCTGCACCAGCGCGGTCATCGCGGTGCGTACTTTGCTGGCGCCGGCGTGCAGGGTCAGGCGATGGCCATCAAGATACAGGGCCCGGTCAATCTCGATCTGAACGGCGTGGATGCCGGCGCCGGGCTGGCCATGATGGTGCGTGGTGTAGCCGCCGGCATAAGGCACATTGCGCGCCACCCGCCAGCCAGCTTGGGCGAAATGATCCTCGATGGCCTGCACGATGGCGGGATGCGCGCTGGTGCCGTGGCAATCACCCAGCACGATCTGCGGCGGCCGCGGCCCGCTGGGTGACGGCATCGAGTGGCAATCAATCAGCAGTGCCGCGCCGTGGCCCGCGTGCGCGGCGTGCAGGATGCGGCTGATTTCGGCATGCCAGGGCGCATGCAGCCGGGCCAGCCGCGCTGCCGCCTCGTTCGCCGGCAGCGCCCGGGCATAGATATCAAGGCCATGGCCTGCCAGCCGCGGGATCACGCCCAGCCCTGCCGCCACGCGCTCTGTGGCGGCCACCGGCACTGCCAGCGGCGCATCAAACATCGCCGGATCCAGTTCATCAGCCCGGCGGTTGAGATCAAGCCAGCTGCGGGCATGGGTGGCGGCCAGCACCGGCACGCCGGAAATACCCTCCAGCAGCGCATCAACGAACGCATCTTCACAGCGGCGCAGCTGTGACAGCGGCAGCCGCGAAGCCGCCAGCAGCGCCGGCGGATAGTGCCGGCCACTGTGCGGCGAAGTGAGCAGCAGCGGCCAGCGGCCATCGGCATCACCGGTCAGAGTCCAGGCCGGCTGCCCGGCTGCAGAAGCGGAAAATCGCATGGCATTTGCCCAAGCACGTGCGGGCGCTGCTGCCAAGGCGACAAATGACGCGCCAAAGTCGTGGCCGCGTTCTGGCAGCACTTGCCAACCGGGGCCGATGCCACTAACAGGCGCCTTCCCGTGGACGCGTAGCTCAGTGGTAGAGCACTGTGTTGACATCGCAGGGGTCGCAGGTTCAATCCCTGCCGCGTCCACCATTTCCCCCCAATTTTTTCTCTCCGCCCTCGTAGC
>NZ_JANPML010000193.1:0-5545 GCF_031422795.1 Sandarakinorhabdus sp. | reverse complement strand
AAGCCATCAAGGCCCAGCGGGTTTTCGAAAAGATCAGCCATCGTGGATGCTCCCGGAATCAGTGCCGCCAGTATAGCGCGCCTTGCCGTCAATGTCTGTGCGAGTTGCCAGGTTGGCCCGCCGAACTGCGCACGGACTGTGCGTCAGAAACGGTTCCCGCGCACCGATCGTGCAATCACACGGGAACAGTGAACTGCTTGCCGGCAAACACCGCCTGCCAGCTTTCGATTTCGGAAACCACCACCTCTTCGGCGGCATGGGCCAGATCGGACACGCTGCCATACTCCAGCGAGCAGGCCGGCGCGCTGTGCAACAACATGGCGCGGCGGTGCAGCCGATCAAGCTTCTCGGCCGACACCCGGCTGATCGCCGCAAAGCGATCAAAATCGCCGAAATAGCGGACTCCAGCCACCGCGCCGCCGATGGTGGGGAACATCACGCCCAGAAAGGTGAACAGCTTGGCGGTCTTTTCCGCCAGCACGTCGGGCACCAGGCCAAGCGCGCCGCCCAGCCACAGCAGCAGCCACAGCGCGACGGCCACCACGGCCAACTGGAACGACACGATCGAAACGCGATCCAGCTTGTGATGCACCCGATCGAGCCGCTGCGCCTTGATGCGGTGATAGTCGCGCTGGCCGGCGATATGCGGGATCAGCAGGCCATCCAGCACGGCGCGCAGCCAATCCTGCCCGATGGCCGCCGCGGGCAACCCGGCTTCGCGCTGGGCGTGGCGGGCATGATATTCTGGCCAGGCCGCGGCTTCCCCGGCTGCACCGGATTTGGGCCAGCGCGATGGCGGCCGCGTCACCCCCAGCGCCAGCACGAACGGCGCGTGGCGCAGATATTCGGCGGCACGGCGGGTTTCAAACCAGCGATCGTGCCAATGATCGCGCTTGGCCAGCGCCGTGGTGAGCACGATCGAGCCGAGCAGCAGGAATTCCGCCAGCGCAAACAGATGTTTCCATTCCGGCCCGGCGGTGGGCAGATAGGCCATGCCGGCCATCACCGCCGCGCCCGACATCATGAAATTGGCCACCATGCCGCCGCGATACTGATCGGAAAAGCGCGTGGAAATGCCATCGGCCCAGGCAAAGCGCTGAAACACTGCCCGGCCGATGGTACGCGGCCAGGCCGGATCGGCGCCGGGCAGGCCGGTCAGCGCGGCCAGCACGGCTGCGCCGCTGCCCTTTTCGATGGCCTGCGGGCTTTCGTGCGTCATCTGCAGTGATCGCCACGGCCGTTTGGCGCCACCAAACAATGCTTCCACCCGGCGATATCCGTGAAACAGCGGCGTGGTGCGATCGCGCCAGGCCGATGCCGCCAGTGCAACAGCCGCATCTTCGTCGGCCGGATGAATGGCAGCGGCGATGGCCTTGGCCAGCAGCGCCTCGCGCCCGCTGCAGTCGGGCAGCTGGTCCAGCATTTCCAGATCGTCGACCAACCGCCACTTGTGCGGATCATGGGCGTCGATCAGCACCACCGTGGCGCCGGTGGCCAACGCGCTGGCCAGCGTGTGGCCGGTGCCGCCCACGGCATCACGGGTGGCGCCATCCCACACCGCGATGACCAGATCGGATTGTTCGATCATCACCCGCCCGGCCAACGCCACCCGCCGCGACGCGGCACTGGAATATCGCTGCGCCGCCGCCACATCGCCTGGCGCATCCGTCATGGCCAGATACAACGGTGCAATCACGGCATCGGCATCGGCCAGTTCAAACAGTCGCGCGTGGGCTGCCAGCTGGTTCAGGGTTTCAACGCGGGCGGCGGTTGCCGGTTCCAGCGCCGGCAGGCCGGCGAGCAGCCGCCTGGCATCGTCCGGGCTGGCAGGATGGGCGTTGATGGCAAGGTTGAGCGCCTGGCCGAACGGCAACGGCGACACCAGTTCCCAGCCACGTGCCAGCGCCGCAAAGGCCGCCACCTGATCCGTGCCATCGGCCAGAAGGCTGTGCAACCGCACCGGCCCGGCCGCCGCAGCGATGGCACTGCACAGTTCGTCGATCACCGCGGCAATCTGGCTGGCGTTCGCTGCATAGGCGGGATTGTTGTGGCGATGCCCCGTCACACCCACGCAAAGGATCGGCACCGGCAGCGGCGGCGGCAGCAGTTCTGGGGTGCGGGATTCAGCCATCGCGGCCAGATTCCTTTGCTTCGCAATCAAACACAACCGTGAATTTGCAAGCGGTGCGGAATTTGGCTTTCGCCCAACCATTTTGCCGTTCGCAACGCTCAAAAAATCCGGCAAGAGGGGATCGAGACACAAGCATTGGGGCTTGAGGGGTCGCAGATCATGAACGGCGAGATCGGCGAGCAAGGCAATGGCGGCGCGCCAGCCGGCGATCCGGCCCGGCAGCAGCTGTTCTTCAGCTATTCCCGCACCGATCAGAAGGCGGCGCTGCCGATGATCCGCGCGCTGGAACGGCAGGGCTATCAGGTGTGGTGGGATGGGCTGCTGGAAGGCGGCGACAATTTCCTGCCCACCACCGAAGCGGCGCTGCAGAAAGCCGATGCCGTGGTCGTGCTATGGTCGAGAACCTCGATCGACAGCCATTGGGTGCGCGATGAAGCCACGGTGGGCCGGGATCGTCGCCGGCTGGTCCCGCTGTCGATCGATGGCAGCATGCCGCCGCTGGGTTTCCGCCAGTTCCAGGTGATCGACGTTTCGAAATGGTCGGGCAAATCAGATCCGGCCGGGATCATGCGCCGCATCGTCAGCGCCATTGCCATGGTTTCGGGCGGTGGCGCACCGGCTGGTGGCCAGACCGCAAACTCACCTGGGCGCCAGCCAGCAGGCGCTGTCAGTCTGGATCGCCGCACCCTGCTGATGGGTGCCGGCGTGTTGGCTGCTGCCGGCGGCGGAGCCGTGGCATGGCGTTTGCTGCAACCCGCAGTGCCGGGCGCAGCGGCCCAGAGCATCGCCGTGCTGCCCTTCCGCAATCTTTCCGGTCGCGCCGATCAGGATTATTTTGCCGAAGGCGTGGGCGAAGAACTGCGCACCACCCTCAGCCTCAATCGGCAATTGCTGGTCAGCGGTGCCGCTTCCGTTGGCGGCTTTCGAGGCGGCGACACCGATGCGCGGCAGATCGCCCGCACACTGGGCGTTGCCAATCTGCTGTCTGGATCGGTGCAGCCGGCTGCGGGCCGGGTTCGCATCACGGCGCGGCTGGTGGATGGCAACACCGGCATCGACCGCTGGAGCCAGTCCTTTGACCGCACCATGGCCGATGTGCTGGCCGTGCAGGCCGAGATCGCCACCACGGTTGCCGACGCGTTGGTATCCACCCTGGCCAAAGACGCCAGTTGGAGCGCGCAGCGGCCGGGCAGCACCCGCAACGCCGCCGCCTTCGATGCCTATGCCAAGGGCCAGGCGCTTTATCTGGTTGGCGCCAGCAGCAAAAGCGACGCGCAGGCGTTGGCCGCTTATGACAAGGCCATCGCGCTTGATCCGGGCTATGGCGCGGCCCACGCCGCCCGTGGCCGCACGCTGGCCGCCATTGCCAACCAGGAAGCCAGCATCGCGCGCGCCACTGCCCTGCGGCAGGAAGCACAAGCCGGCGCCCGCAAGGCTATCGCGCTGGCGCCCGACATGCCCGAAGGCCATGCCGCCCTGGGCTTTGCGCTGATGAGCCAGCTCGACCTTGGCGCCGCCAAGCCAGCCTATCAGCGCAGTTTCGAACTGGGGCTGGGCAATGCATCCATCCTTTCCGCCTATGCCGAATTCTCCGCCAATATGGGTGAATTCAAGCAGGCCGATGCCGCGATACAACGCGCCAAACGGCTCGATCCGCTCAACCCGGGCTTGTTCCGCAATGCCGGCATGGTGGCCTTTGCAGCCAAGGATTACGCCGCTGCCATTACCGACCTGGAAACCGCCCTGTCACTGAACCCGCGCCTGGGCATCGCACACCGCGTGCTGGGCGACATGGCGCTGATAAAGGGCGATCTGGCCGAAGCGCGGCGCCAATTCACAGCAGAACCGAGCCGTCTTTCAAAGCTGCGCGGTTTGGCCATTGTCGATGCCAAGCTGTCGGGTCAGGCGGCCGGTGATCAGCAGATGGCCCGGTTGGTGACGGAATTTGGCGATGGCGGCCTGTATCAGCAGGCCGAAGTGCTGGCGCAGTGGGGCCGCACCGAAGCAGCGCTGAACACGCTGGAACGCGCGCTTGTCCTGCGTGATTCCGGCATGGTGCTGGTGCTGTTCGATCCCTTGCTGGATCCGCTGCGGTCGCAGCCGCGTTTCAAGGCCATCCTTGCCCGCCTTGGCCTCGAAAAGCCGGCAGCAAACGGCTGATCGGGCTTGCCGATTGACGCCTGCAAGTGCAGAATTGGCATGCGTCCTGCCATGTGAAAACATGTTGGGGGCGAGAGTGAATGGGTCGTTCCAGCCAATTTGGGGGAAACTACATGAAAAAGATGATGACGCTGGCCGGTGTTGTACTGGCCACCAGCCTGATTGCCGCCTGCGGCGAGAAGAAGGCCGAAGAAGCGCCGGCTGCTGAAGCGCCGGCCGCTGAAGCCACCACTGAAGCTGCCCCGGCCGCCGATGCGATGGCCCCGGCTGCCGATGCCGCCGCTCCTGCTGCTGATGCCATGTCGCCTGCTGCCGAAGCAGCGCCTGCCGAAGAACCCGTCGATGATCGCGGCGGCAACGACACCAGCCGCGGCGCCAAGTAACCGGCGGCGGCCGTTCTGGCTGCTGCTCTTGGCTGCGCTGGCTGGCCCCATCAAGGGCCAGCCAGCGCACGGGCCTTGCGCCAACAGGCTCAAACCCGCACAAACCATTCATGCTTGATGGTTTTGATCTGAAGATCCTGGCGCTGTGGCAACAACGCGGCGACATCGGCCCGGTGGAGATGGGCGAGGCCATCCACCTCTCCGCTTCGCAATGTTCGCGCCGGATGGCGGCGCTGAAAAAGGCCGGCCATGTGCGGGGTTTTCACGCCGTGCTCGATCCCGCGGCAGTGGGTGTTGGCCTGATGGCCTATGTGCTGCTCACCATGAAAAGCCATTCGCCCGAAGCCGCAGAAGCCTTCCGGATGCGGATCCTGGGCCTCGACGAGGTGATGGAATGCCACAAATTGACCGGGGAGGCCGATCTGATCCTGAAGGTGGCGACGCGCGATCTGGCCAGTTTCAACCAGCTTCTCTCACACCGCATCCTCGCCGCGCCGGAAGTTGCGACCGCCCGCTCCTCCATCATCCTTGATGAAGTGAAGAGCACGACGGCGCTTCCCATCCGGCTTTAGAAGAACGCCTGCAGCCCCGTCTGCGCGCGGCCCAGGATGAGCGCGTGCACGTCGTGCGTGCCTTCATAGGTGTTCACGGCTTCCAGGTTCATCACGTGGCGGATCACGCCATATTCGTCTGAAACGCCGTTGCCGCCGTGCATGTCGCGCGCCACCCGGGCGATATCGAGCGCCTTGCCGCAATTGTTGCGCTTCAGCAGCGAGATGGCTTCGGGCGCCAGGCGCTTGTCGTCCATCAGGCGGCCACCGGCCAGCGCCGCGCACAGGCCCAGCGTGATTTCGGTCTGCATGTCGGCCAG
>NZ_JANPML010000192.1:0-3522 GCF_031422795.1 Sandarakinorhabdus sp. | reverse complement strand
GGTATCGATCTTCAAACGGGCTGTCTTTCCAGCCATGCGCCAGGTGACACTGTTATAGAATTCATTGCGATATTTGCCGTCAGGCGCAGCGAGTTGCGTCCACTGATCAAAGTTGATCGGGGCAAGCTGGCTGGTCTGACTGGCCGCTTCTCCCGGCATTTTCCAGCTGAGATCCCAACGGGTTGGCGCGCCGAACAGGCCGGGCCAATATTCCTCCAGATCGCTGCCGCCCAGATCGCTGTCGTCGGCGATCTTCACGGTCACCGCCTGATCGGTATCGCCGTCATAAGCGACGAGCGGCGCCACCGCGTTCAAAATCTGCGGCACCGGGCGACCATTGATGGCGGTGATCTCCGCCCCCTTGGGCAGCGCGCCGGACAGCACGATCATGCGCCCTTCGATCAGGCGGAAGCGCAGCGGCAGATGACTGGCGTTGGTCTTGCGCCACGTCTCGATGGCGTCGGGCAATTCGGGCTTGCTGTGGTCACAGTGGATGCTGGCCACCAGCCGTGCAATCTCGCGATGCAGGGTGAGCGTGGTTGTAGGCTGGCGAGCCAGCGCCTCCAACCGGGCAAAGCCGGCATCAACTTGGCGCTTGGGCACATAGCGATACAGGCCGGGATGGATCGTCTCCATGGCCCGCCGCATCAGCGCGACGTCGCTGCTGGCCTGCGCCGGTGTCAGCAGCGGATTGGGCATATCGGCCGCGATGGTCGGGGGGGAGGCGAGCAGAGCCGCGAGAATTGCAGTGCGGAACATCGGGTGAGCCTTTCGGGTTGATGATGGCTCATGGCTTGGTCGATTCGGCGGGCGGCATCGCCCGAAACGCTGAATTTCTTCAGAATTCAGGATTTGAGACGTGTCTGGGACATTCTGGCTTGCGTCGGCGTCATGCCGGCAAATTCCGCAAAGGCCCGGTTGAAACTGGCCTTGGAACGGAAGCCGGCATCCATCGCCATGGTCAGGATGGCGCGGGTATCGGCCGGGTCGGCCAGCCAGGCCTGCACTTGTTTCACCCGCCGCCGGTTGATCACGGCGTTGAAATTGGCGCCCAGCCCTTCGTTGAAGGCCCGGGCGAGATAATTGCTGTTGGTGCCCAGCGCCCGGGCCAGGCTGGCGGCGGTCAGGTCCGGATCCTGCCACAGCCGCTGCGCCTCGATTTCGGCTTCAAACCTTGCCCCCAGCGCCGCCCAGTCGCGGCCGGCTGGCGCAGGCACTTCCACCGGCTCGGAAGGCACCGGGTAACGCATGCCGGCATGACGCCAGCCTTCGACGCCCAGATAGATCACCAGCCCGGAGAAGATCACATACAACCAGAACTGATCGAAATAATTGCGGGCCGGGTCGCGCAGATTGGCGATAAAGAAGCCCAGCCACACCAGCACCACCAGCCCCAGCGCGATCAGGAAATTGCGGATCCATTCGGGGTCGAAATCCACCGCGTCCGTCACATTCTCGCCCAGCCAGCGGCGATAATCGGCCCAACAGCGCCACGCCATGCGGCCATAGACAGCGAGGCTGATGAACGTCGCCACGCGAAAAACCGGCGCGATGATCGGCGCGTGGGCGACCGTGTCCCACCAGTCCTTGGTGGGCAGCGGGAACGGAAACACCAGCGCATCAGCGGCAAACTGCACGGCCACGGGCAGGAAATGCGGCCATACCCGTGCCGGCGCCGTGCCGGCCAGACTGGTGGCATAAAGCCAGAGCAGTGGGCCAAAGGCCAGCGTGTAGCTGAACGGCGTGAAGCTGAGCCACGGCCAGGTATCGTAAAAGCCGGCGAACCCGATGATATAAGGCGTGATCAACGCCGCCACCGCCACGATCAGCAGCGCCAGCCAGCGATTGGCCGCCCGGTTGGCGCTGCTGCGCCACAGCATCAGCGCCAGCACCAGGCCCTGCGCCGTTCCCACCAGCAACGTTATGCTCAGAACGCCGAATTCGATCACGCCCCAACCCTCTCACAATCGCGGCCCTCTATTCAAGGCATTGCCGCCAGCGGAGGGGCGGGTTAGCTTTTCGCCATATTCGCAACAGGGGACACCGCCATGAAGACGCGCATCACTGAATTGTTCGGCATTGAACATCCGGTCATCCAGGGCGGCATGCACTATGTCGGCTTTGCCGAGATGGCCGCCGCCGTCTCCAACGCCGGCGGGCTGGGCATCATCACCGGGCTGACGCTGGGCACATCCGAAAAGCTGGCCGCCGAAATCGCCCGCTGCCGCACGATGACCGACAAGCCGTTCGGCGTGAACCTCACCTTCCTGCCCAGCGTGACGCCGCCGGATTATCCCGGCCTGATCAAATCGATCATCGAAGGCGGCGTGAAGGTGGTGGAAACCGCCGGCAACAACCCGGCGAAATGGCTGCCGGCGCTGAAAGAGCACGGCATCGAGGTCATCCACAAATGCACCAGCGTGCGCCACAGCCTGAAGGCCGAAGCCATCGGCTGCGACGCGGTTTCGGTGGACGGTTTCGAATGCGGCGGCCACCCCGGCGAAGATGACGTGGGCAACTGGGTGCTGCTGCCGCGCGCGGCTGAAGAACTGAAGATTCCCTTCGTGGCCAGCGGCGGCGTCGCCAACGGCAAGCAGCTGGCTGCAGCGCTGTGCATGGGCGCCGACGGCGTCAACATGGGCACGCGCTTTATCGCTACCAAGGAAGCCCCGGTGCACCAGAATGTGAAGGACGCGCTTGTCGCCGCGACCGAGCTTGATACCCGCCTGATCATGCGCTCGCTGCGCAATACCGAGCGGGTGCTGAACAACGCCGCCGTCGAACGCCTGCTGGAAAAGGAACGCACCAAGGGCGCTGATCTGAAGTTTGAAGACATCATCGCCGAAGTCGCCGGCGTCTATCCGAAGATCATGAAGGACGGCGACATGGATGCCGGCGGCTGGTCGTGCGGCCAGGTGGTGGGCCTGATCCACGACATCCCCAGCTGCAAGGATCTGATCGAGACCATGGTGCGCGAAGCCGAGGAGATCATCCGCGGCCGGCTGCAACGGCTGGTTGGATGAGCGGGGGCATGAGCGACGCCCCGATCCTCTATGATCTGGCCGACGGGGTGGCGACCATCACCCTCAATCGACCAGACAAATTGAACGCGCTGACGCCCGCCATGCTCACCGACTTCTTCGCGGCGGTGGCCAAGGCGGGCGCTGACCCGGAAGCCAAGGTGATCGTGGTGACCGGCGCCGGCCGCAGCTTCTGCGCCGGGCTCGATCTCGCCATCATCGGTGGCGGCGGCAGCGGCGCTGTAGACCCGTTTCCCGAGACCGCACCGCAATGGGGCGACGACATCGGCCCGGCGCTGGCGCCTTATTACAGCGGCGGTTGGCCCGCGCTGATCACCTGCCGCAAACCCACCATCGCGGCGGTGAACGGTGCGGCGTTTGGCTGGGGCTTCATCCTGTCGCTGCATTGCGACATCCGTTTTGCCAGCACCTCCGCGCTGTTCAACGCCACCTTCGCCCGCATCGGCGTGCCCGGCGAGAAGGGCGCGGCCTGGCTGCTGAC
>NZ_JANPML010000191.1:0-4754 GCF_031422795.1 Sandarakinorhabdus sp. | reverse complement strand
GTGCTGCCCAGCAGCGGCGTGCGCTCCAGCGTTTCCTCGATATGTTCAAGGATGGCGCTCGAATCGGCCAGCACCAGCGCATCGCGCTGCAGCACCGGCGTCTGCCCGGCCGGATTGAGCGCGGTGAAGCCGGCCCGTTTCTCCCACGGCCGTTCCTGCACCAGTTCGTGCGTGACACCCTTCACCGCCAGTGCGAAACGCACCTTGCGGCTGAACGGACACAGCGTGAAATGATAGAGACGCCACATTGCAACACTGCTCATAATCATCTTTGCCGGCTTGGGAAGGCCAGACCAATCCAACAGGCTTGTTGCAAATCATTCGCAACAACGCTAGCACTGCGCTGATGAACCGGCGTGCAGCCCTGTTGGCCCTGTGGGCGGTGCTGATGGCGCCGCTGGCCGGGCTGTGGTGGCAGGCGGGGCGCGCTGATGCCGATCTGGATGCATTGGTGGCCGATACCGGCAATTGGGCGATGGCCTGGCTGGCGGTGGCCGTGGTGATGACGCCGCTGGCCCAACTGTGGCGGCCGCTGGCGCGCCTGTTATGGCTGCGCCGCGCTGTCGGGCTGGCGGCGTTTGGTGCCAGCCTGGCGCACCTGTGGCTTTATGTGCTGGCCATGCGTGGTTTTTCAGAACCGGGCGGCGAATGGGCGCTGATTGCCGACGAGGCGCTGACGCCGGGCATCCTCACCGGCTGGATCGCGCTTGTCTTGATGCTGCTGCCCGCCTTGGCCAGCAATGATGCCGCAATGCGCCTGCTGCGCCGGGCTTGGAAGCCGGTGCAGCGGCTGGCGTGGCCGGCGGCAGCGGCGGCGCTGGGCCACATGGCCGTGGTGCATGATGCATTCAGCCTGGCCATGGCACTGGCCGGCCTTGTCGCCGGGCTCACCCTGGTTCGATTTTTTCCTGCAACCCGAAAGGTATGAAGATGCGCGTTATGTTGATTGTGGCAGCAACCCTGCTCGCCGCCCCGGCCTTTGCCACCGGCAAGATCAAATGCACCGTGGCAGCCGCCGATATGAAGCCGATCGAAGCGCTGAAGGCCGAACTCACCAAACAGGGCTGGACCGTGGCCAAGGCCAAGGTCGATGGCGGCTGCTATGAAGTCTATGGCGTGATGCCCGAAACCGGCCGTGTCGAAGCCTATTTCGATCCAGCGACGTTTGAGAAGCTCTATGTCGAACAGCGCGGCAAGGTGCTGTTCAAGAAGGGCTAAGCCTTTGCTGGCTTCGCCGGCCGGGGCTTTGGCTTGCTCTGGGGCTTGCTCTGAGCCTTGGCCGGCTTGGCCGCCTTGGCCTTCAGTGCGGCCACTTCGGCTTCGAGCTCGTTGATGCGCAGCGCCTGACGAACGACAATATCCTGCAGGGCGCTGGTATCCGGGCTCACGGGCGGCGGTTCTGCAGCCTTGGGGGGTTCTGGCGGGGTGGCGGCCCTGGGCGGTTCCGGCGTCACGATTTCGGCATCCACCACCGTATCGCGATCACGGAAAATGCCGCTCTCGCGCGCCTTGCGGATCAGCGGAGCCGCGGCCACCGCCATCTGCATCAGGCTGTCGATCAGCGGATCATTGTTCTTGGCCATCATCGGGTCCTTCAACTGTCTTATGAGAATATAGCAGCGAAGGACCCGGTTTCAAGGGATGGCCTATTCCGCCGCGATGCTGGCCGGGCTGTCGTTCAGCTTGTGTGTCAGCCGGCTGAGCATTTCCTTCGGGCAGACCTGCCAGATCGAAGCGCGGGTGCGGTCCCATTCGGCGAGCAGGCCGGTGGCCCATTTGGAGCCGGTTTCCGCCGCATGCTCGGTGATCAGCGCGTGAACGTGCGCTTCCCAGTGCGCCGATTCGAGCCGCTGCACGATCACGCCCTCGCGATTCACGCGCCGTTCGAACTGGCCGTCGCGATCCAGCACAAACGCCATCCCGCCCGACATGCCGGCGGCGAAATTGTCGCCCGTCGTGCCCAGGATCACGGCGGTGCCGCCGGTCATATATTCGCAGCCGTTGGCGCCGCAGCCTTCCACCACCACGGTCGCGCCCGAATTGCGCACGGCAAACCGCTCGCCCGCACGGCCAGCGGCAAATAATTTGCCCGCCGTCGCGCCATAAAGCACGGTGTTGCCGATGATGGCATTATCCTGGCTGGCCAGCGGGCTGGACGGGAAGGGCCGCACCACGATGGTCGCGCCGGAAAGCCCCTTGCCCACATAATCATTGGCTTCGCCGAACACTTCCAGCTTTACGCCCTGCACGGCAAACGCGCCCAGCGACTGGCCGGCGGAACCGCGCAGCCGGATATGGACATGGCCAGGCACCAGCGCCGTCATGCCAAAGCGGCGGGTGATTTCGCCTGAAAGCCGCGTGCCCACGGCGCGATGCGTGTTCCTGACCGTATAGGCCAGCTGCATCTTTTCCCCGCTTTCGAACAAATGGCCGGCGTCGCGGATCATGTCGGCATCCAGGCTGTCGGGCACCGGGTTGCGGCCCGTGCCCAGGCCCCAGCGCCGCATGTGATCGGGCGCATCAACCTTGGCAAGGATCGGGTTGAGATCAAGATCATCAAGATGCTCGGCACCGCGGCTCATCTGGCGCAGCAATTCGGTGCGGCCAATGACATCATCGAGGCTGCGGCAGCCAAGGCGGGCGAGGATTTCGCGCACTTCTTCCGCGATGAAGCTCATCAGGTTGATGACCTTTTCCGGGCTGCCGGCAAATTTGTCGCGCAAGCCATCGTCCTGCGTGCACACGCCCACCGGGCAGGTGTTCGAATGGCACTGGCGCACCATGATGCAGCCCATGGCGACCAGGCTCATGGTGCCGATGCCAAATTCTTCCGCGCCCAGAATCGCGGCGATCACCACATCGCGTCCGGTTTTCAGGCCGCCATCGGCGCGCAGCTTCACGCGGTGGCGCAGGCCATTGAGGGTGAGCACCTGGTTGACTTCGGACAGGCCCATTTCCCACGGCGTGCCGGCATATTTGATGCTGGTCTGCGGGGAAGCGCCGGTGCCGCCAACATTGCCGGAGATCAGGATGGCATCGGCGTGCGCCTTGGCCACGCCGGCCGCCACCGTGCCGATGCCGGCGCTGCTCACCAGCTTCACGCAGACGCGGGCGCGGGTGTTGATCTGCTTCAGATCATAGATCAGCTGGGCCAGATCCTCGATCGAATAGATATCGTGGTGCGGCGGCGGCGAAATCAGCGTCACGCCGGGCGTCGAGTGCCGCAGCTTGGCGATCAGCTCGGTCACCTTGAAGCCGGGCAATTGCCCGCCCTCGCCGGGCTTGGCGCCTTGGGCCACCTTGATCTCGATCTCTTCGCAGGCGTTCAGATATTCCGCCGTCACGCCAAAACGGCCCGAAGCGACCTGTTTGATCACGCTGTTGGCGTTGTCGCCGTTGGGATAGGGCTTGAAGCGGGCTGGATCCTCGCCGCCTTCGCCCGATACCGCCTTGGCACCGATGCGATTCATGGCGATGGCCAGCGTTTCGTGCGCTTCGGGTGACAATGCGCCCAGGCTCATGCCCGGCGTCACAAACCGTTTGCGGATTTCGGTGACCGATTCGACCGATTCAATCGGCACGGCCTTGGTTCCCGGCACGAAATCCAGCAGATCGCGCAGCGAAATCGGCGGCAGCGCCTGCACACCGCGGCTGAACTTCTGATAATCGCTGTAGCTGTCGCGGCTCACCGCCGTTTGCAGCAGGTGGATCAGATGCGCGCTCCACGCATGGGCTTCGCCATTGGCGCGCCAGCGATACAGGCCGCCCACCGGCAGCGCGATCACGTCTTCGTCCCAGGCCTTTTCGTGGCGCATCTGGGCATTGACGAACAGCGATTCAAAGCCCTCGCCCGAAATCTTGGCCGGCATGCCGGGGAAGAAATCATTGACCAGCGCCCGGCTCAAACCAACGGCTTCGAAGTTGTAGCCGCCGCGATAGGAGGAGATCACCGCGATCCCCATCTTGGCCATGATCTTGAGCAGGCCATCATCCACCGCCTTGCGATAACGGGCGATGCATTCATCCAGAACCAGCGCGCCGAACAGGCCGCGCGCGTGGCGATCGGCGATGGCTTCCTGCGCCAGATAGGCGTTGACGGTGGTGGCACCCACGCCAACCAGCACGGCAAAATAATGCGTGTCGAGCGCTTCGGCGGCGCGCACATTGATGCTGGCATAGGTGCGCAGGCCCTTGCGCACCAGATGCGTGTGCACGCCGGCTGTGGCCAGAATCATGGCGATGCCGGCGCGGGTGGCGGATTGATGCTCGTCGGTCAGGAACAATTGCGTCTTGCCCTGCCGCACCGCGGTTTCGGCTTCGGCGCGCACGCGGGCGATGGCAGCGCGCAGGGCATCGGGGCCGCCTTCGATGTCGAAACTGCAATCAATCTCGGCCACCTGCCGGCCGAAATGGCTTTTCAGCAGGCCCCAGTCGCGGTTGGACAGCACGGGGCTATCCATCACCATCACGCCGGCCTGGGTGGCTTCGTCGTCCAGAATGTTGGTCAGGTTGGAAAAGCGCGTCTTCAGGCTCATCACGCCGGTTTCGCGCAGGCTGTCGATCGGCGGATTGGTGACCTGGCTGAAATTCTGCCGGAAAAAATGCGACAGGTTGCGGGCGTTTTCGGAAATCACCGCCAGCGGCGCATCATCGCCCATCGAGCCAACGGCTTCCTTGGCATCCTCCACCATGGGGGCAAGGATCAGTTCCATGTCTTCCAGCGTCTGGCCGGCGGCGACCTGGCGGCGGCGCAG
>NZ_JANPML010000190.1:0-7149 GCF_031422795.1 Sandarakinorhabdus sp. | reverse complement strand
TTCCTTCCAGCTCATGCGGGCCGAATTCTGGCTCATTTCAAGGCCCGAAACGGCCACCCCGCCCGCGTTGGACGCCTTGCCGGGCGCATAGAGAATCCGCGCCGCCTTGAAGATGTGCACACCGTCCAGATCGGTGGGCATGTTGGCACCTTCGGCCACGGCAATGCAGCCGTTCTGCAGCAGCAGCTTCGCCTCTGCGCCGTTCAGTTCATTCTGGGTGGCGCAGGGCAAGGCCAGATCGCAGGGCACGCCCCACGGACGGGCGCCCCCACCGTGGAAGGTGGCGCCCTTGAACTCCGCCACATATTCCGAAATGCGGCCGCGCCGGTGGGTCTTGTGGGTTTTCACCCAATCAATCTTGTCCTGGGTGATGCCATCGGGATCGTGGATGAAGCCCTCGCTGTCCGACAAGGTGAGCACCTTGCCGCCCAACTGCACGATCTTTTCGGCCGCATGCGTCGCGACATTGCCGGAACCGGAAATCACCGCCGTCTTGCCGGCGACATCCATGCCCTTGGCCTTGAGCATATTCTGCAGGAAATACACCGCACCATAACCGGTGGCTTCGGTGCGGATCAGGCTGCCGCCCCATTCCAGGCCCTTGCCGGTGAGCACGCCGGTGAAATGGTTGGTGATGCGCTTGTACTGGCCGAACATGAAGCCGATCTCACGCCCGCCCACACCGATGTCGCCGGCCGGCACGTCAACGTCGGCGCCGATATGGCGATACAGCTCGGTCATGAAACTCTGGCAGAAGCGCATGATTTCATTCACGCTCTTGCCCTTGGGATTGAAATTGCTGCCGCCCTTGCCGCCGCCCATCGGCAGGCCGGTCAGCGCGTTCTTGAAGGTCTGTTCAAAGGCCAGGAACTTCAGCACGCTTTCAGTGACAGACGGGTGGAAACGAATGCCGCCCTTGTAGGGGCCGATGGCGTTGTTGTTCTGCACGCGCCAGCCGCGCTGCACGCGGATATTGTTGTTGTCGTCCTCCCAGCACACCCGGAACGACACCACACGATCCGGCTCGGCGATGCGGCGCAGGATCTGGGCTTCGTGATACTTCGGCTTGTCACTGATGAAGTCGAAAATATCTTCCGCCACTTCGGTGACCGCCTGCACAAATTCCGGTTGCCCCGGATTGCGGCGGCCCACCCCCGCAATGAATCCCGCCAGATCGACATGATCGCCAACGCCCATGATGATACTCCCCCGGTTTCGGGCTGGACGCTGCATGGCGCCGGCCTCGATTCCTGCGGTTGAATGTCAGCTCTGGCCGCTGATCTGAACACCGCAGAACAGCTAGCGTATCAGAAATTGCGCGCGCGCAAAGAGGGCGGCTCGATCAGGGCTGGGCAGAAGCGTCAAAGCTCCAAACGCCTGGCCCATCCGGCAACCCGGTCCAGCCGCCGCGGGCCAGCATGGTGGCCACATCGGCCTCGCCATGGCGCCAGTGCATCATCATGGTGGTTCGGCTGAATTCGCGGCCCTTGGCGGTGCCCTGCCAGGGCTGATCGCGATAAACCAGTTGTGCCACCACCGCCCGCCGGCCCCGCGCCAGCTTGTCGAGAAGCTGGGCATCGGCGCTTTCGCGCAGTTCGGGTGGCAGCTTGGCCGCCAGCCGTGCCCACGCCCGGCGCGGCCCGTTCAGCCGCGCCTGGGCATCGGTGGTAAAGCGGGTGCGGCTGGAAAACCGGATGTCGGCCGCCCGTTCCTCCACCTGCTCCAGCGTGTTGGGCCGCGCGCCCCGCGCCGGGAACAGATCGACCTGGAAAATGGCCAGATCATCTTCATCGTCGTGATCCAGCACATGATCGAGCGGGGTGTTGGAGACCAGGCCGCCATCCCACCACAATTGGCCATCAATTTCCACCGGCGGCAGGCCCGGCGGCAGCGCGCCCGATGCCATCACGTGGCGCACATCCAGCCGCTGCTGGCTGGAGCAGAAATAGTTGAAATTGCCGGTTTCGACATTGACCGCGCCAACCGCAAACCGCACCGCGCCGCTGTTCAGCAGTTCCCAATCGATCAGTTCTTCCAGAGTCGCCTTCAAGGCACTGGTATCATAAAGCGCGATCTGGCCCGGCCACCAACCCGGCAGCCACGGCCAACGCGGGCTGAAGAAACCCGGCGCGCCCAGCATGGCGGTCGCGGTCGCTGCCAATTGATGCCGCAACCCTTCGGAATTGTTGTTGCCGCTGGCTTCACTGGCCAACCACGACAACGCCGGGCTGCCGGTCACACGTTCCCAGAAGGCCATCAACCGTTCGCGCCGGCGGGCGGGCGGATTGCCGGCGATCAGCGCGCCGTTGATGGCACCGATGGAGATGCCGGCAATAATTTCCGGGCAATAGCCTGCCTCATCCAGCGCGGCGAACACACCGGCCTGATAGCTGCCGAGCGAGCCGCCACCCTGCAACACCAGCACCGGCTGGCCGGGCAAGCTGGGGATGCTGCTCATCAGGCAGCCGTCAATTCGGGTGCCGACTGATGCGCCGCGATCAGAAAGCGATCATCATGATCCCACGGGTGAAAACCGGGGCGGAAATAGCTGGCCCATGCGAACGCCACCTGCCGCAGCACACCGGGGCTGCCCAGCAGATACCACCACAGTCGCGCCTTGGCCCGCCAGCCGCTGATGCCATCTTGCGCCAACATCGCCAGCGCATCCTTCACCCGATTGGCGACGAAATTGCGCGATACGCGCAGGAACACCAGGCTGCGGATCGCCCAGCGTTTCGCCGGTTTCAGGCTGCGGGTGATGTGCATGTAGGTATCAAAGGCGACACCCTTGTGCTCGATCTCTTCAATGGCGTGCCACGTCCACATCGCCCGCGCTTCGGCGCTGGCGCCATCAAACTGCCGTCCGCCGCGCGCCAGCATGGCGTGGGCAAAGATCGCGGTGAAATGTTCAAGGCTCACCGTGACCAGCAGTTGCGCCACCGGGTGGGTGGTGCGGGCCTGCACCAAGCTGTCGCTGATGCGCTTGTCGATGGCGGCGATGTCATAGCCGGCGTCGGTCACCTGCCGGTTGAAGGCGACATGTTCGCGGGTGTGATGGGCTTCCTGACGCACAAAGGCATCAATCTGCGCGGCAAGCTCTGCTGGCACCTGATCCCGAAAGCGCCGCACCGTCTCGATGAAGAAGGCCTCGCCAGCCGGGAAACTGGCCGACAGCGCATTGTGCCAGGCCGTGGCAACAGGATCGTCGCCCAGCCACCAGCGGCCACGCACTTCATCGCGGCCAAAGCGCAGATTGCGCGGAATGATGGCCAGATCGGCCGGCGCGGCTGATGCCATCACTGCACCGCCAGCAGTTCAACTTCGAACAACAGCGTCGCGCCCGGCGGGATCACGCCGCCCGCCCCGCGCTCGCCATAGCCGGCTTCCGGCGGCACGATCAGCGTGCGCTTGCCGCCGATCTTCATGCCGGCAACGCCTTCATCCCAGCCCAGAATGACCTCACCCAGGCCCAACGTGAAGATGAACGGCTGGCCACGATCGCGCGAGGAATCAAACTTGGTGCCCTTGCCGCCGTCCACATAAAGCCAGCCGGTGTAATGCACCGCCACGGCGCGGCCCGATTCCGCCACAACGCCGGCGCCAGCCTTGTCTTCGGTCACGCGGGTGCCGCCGGGCAGCACAGCCTGTTGGGCAACGGCCGTGGTGGCAGCCAGCGCGGCAACAGAGGCAGCCAAAGCGGCGATGGAGGCGGCAGAAGACATCGGATTTTTCCCAACATTGCAGTGCAGCGCAGATGTGGCCGCAGTTGCGCCGGCAATCAAGGGGCTGTTCGACCGCCTATGCCCAAACGATGTTGCAGAAATTCGATTGTCTTGGTCTCGGCCGCCTTGCCGGGGCCGGAATCGGGCAAATGGATGGTCAGCACGCTGTGCGGCGCCATGCCGGTGTCTTTGCGGGCAACCGCGTCGTCCAGTTCGATGGATTCGACCCGGCCCGGAAATTCACGTTCATAGCGGCGGAAACGGGCGTCGGGCACCAGCTTGTCGGACCGGTAACGCAGCGTCAGCAGCGACAGATCCTCCGCTTCAAAGCGGCGACGGGCGCAGGCGATTTCCGTTGGCGTTGCATCGATGCTGCCGGTCTTGCCCCCCATCAGCGGCAAGCTGGGTTGGGACAGTACGGGGGCAATGACGCTGGGTTCGGTCATCATCGCCAGCGCAAAACCGCCGGTGAAACACATGCCGATCGCGCCCACGCCGGGCCCGCCGCATTCTTCATGGGCCTGCCTGGCCAGCGCCCGCAGCCAATCGACGATCGGGCTGGAACGGCCATCGGACCAGACCGAAAACTCGCGCCGGATACAGATGTTGAGGAACAACTGCTTCACTGCCGCGGCCTTGGTTGGAACCGAACCCGGCATGCCGAACAGGCTGGGGCAGAATACGGTCATGCCGGCTTCGGCCAACCGATCGGCAAAATCGATGACCAGCGTGTGGAGGGCGGGCACTTCGTGGATCACGATCACAGCCGGGCCCTGTCCGCGCCGATAGACGGGCCGGGTGTAGGGACCGGCGGTGAAATCGGTCAGGCTGTAGTCGGACAATGGCATGGATGCTTCCCCCTATGGGTGAGAGTGCGACGGCGGCTGTAAGTTGGCAAGGTGCGGTGATGATGGGCGCGGCCGGCGGCAGAGCCGCCGAGTCCGCTTGGGGGAGAGTAAGGAAGAAGTAAGAAAAGAGCGTGGCGGAGCCACGCCGTCAGACGAGTCAAGAAGGGCGGCTGAATGGCCGCCCTTTTGCTCGCTGGCCGGCCATGCGCGTGTAGGGCGCCAGTGCTGCGCACTGCCGCCACGCCGCGCAGCGGCGTGGTGGGTCCTTCGGGACTTGAACCCGAAACCTACCGCTTAAAAGGCGGTCGCTCTAACCGATTGAGCTAAGGACCCCCAACAACGCGGGGCGCGCGCATCAGGCGCGGGGCAGGCCTTTAGGGCGAAGCTGCCGCGCGTGCAACTGTCTTGCTGTCAGATTGAACCGCGGGTGCCGCCAGCCGGGCGCGACGGTGACCAGCGGATCAAGCACGAAGCGCCTTTGCGCCAAACGCGGATGCGGCACATTGAGGCCCGGCGCCTGCATCACCAACGCGCCCGACGCAAGAATATCAAGGTCGAGCACGCGATCACCCCAGCGCCGACCAGCGCGGCGGCCAAAGCGGCGTTCCAGGGCTTTCAATGCATGCAGCAGGTCTGGCAGGCTCCCGCTCCACGCCAGCGCCGCCACGGCATTGGCATAACGCCGGCTGCCCGGCCCGATGGGATCGGTTTCGAACATCGGCGATACCTTCAGCACGGTTCCCAACTGCGCCAGTTCGGCCAGCGCCGCGCGCACCACGCCGGCCGGCCGGCCATGGCGGCCGTGACAGCGGTTGGATCCCAGCGCGACAAGGGTGATTGCCATATGCGCCCAGACCCCTACAGGCATCTGCCATGACAATCGACAGCCACTTTGCCGCGATCCCCCAGCCCCACCCCGGCACGCCGCCACAGGATTGCGCGCTGTGCCCGCGCCTGGTCGACTATCGCGCCGAACAAGTGACCCGCCACACCGGCTGGTGGAACGCACCGGTGCCACCGCTGGGCGATGCCGGGGCTTGGGCAGCCATCATCGGCCTCGCCCCCGGCCTGAAAGGCGCCAACCGCACCGGCAAGCCGTTCCACGGCGATGAAGCCGGCAAACTGCTGTTTGGCACACTGGCCGAACTGGGGCTGGCCACGGAAACACCTGAACGCTGGAATGCACCGGGCCTGTTCATCACCAATGCGGTGGCCTGCGCCCCGCCCGGCAATCTGCCTGATACGGCCGAAAAACACGCCTGCCGGCCCTATCTCGCCGAACAACTCGCCGCGCTGCCTGGCCTGAAAGTGGTGGTGGCCTTGGGCGAAACCGCGCACCAGGCCGCGATCAAGGCGCTGGGCGGCAAATTGCCCAAATATCGGTTTGGCCACGGCGTGATGCACAAATTGCCGTCGGGCGTGATGCTGGTGGACAGCTATCATTGCAGCCGATTGAACATCAACACCGGCCTGCTGACGCCGGAAATGTTCAAGGCTGCATTGGCGTCAACACTCGCCTATCGGCCCTGAGGCGCGTCAGATATCCTGCGCCAGCCGCGTGTAGAGTTCGGGCCGGCGATCACGGAAAAAGCCGAAGGCGGCGCGGTGGCGGGCGGCGAGATCAAGGTTGAAGGTCGCCTTCACCACGCCCGGCGCCCGATCATCCAGATCATCAACGATATCGCCGCGTTGATCGCAGGCAAAGCTGGTGCCGTAAAATGTCTGCGCGTGGCGCGTCCCGGCTTCTTCGGTGCCGACGCGGTTGCAGGCCAGCACGGGCACGACGTTGGAAACGGCATGGCCCACCATCGCGCGCCGCCACAGCCGGCGCGTGTCGAGTTCGGGATCGTGCGGTTCAGTGCCGATGGCGGTGGGATACAGCAGCACTTCAGCGCCCATCAGCATCATGGCGCGAGCGGTTTCAGGATACCATTGATCCCAGCAGATGCCGACGCCGATCACGCCATGCCGTGTTGGCCACACCTTGAAACCGGTATTGCCGGGGCGGAAATAGAATTTTTCCTCATAGCCCGGCCCGTCGGGGATATGGCTTTTCCGATAGACGCCCATCACATTGCCGCCGTCGTCGATCATGGCCAGGCTGTTGTAATGATGATGCCCGTCCTTTTCGAAGAAAGAACACGGGATGTGGGTCTTGGTCTCCAGCGCCACTTCGCGCATGGCGGCCACGGCCGGATGCTTGTCCAGCGGCATGGCATTGACAAACAGGCCTTCGTCTTCATGCCGGCAGAAATAATGGCCTTCGAACAATTCGGGCGGCAGCACGACATCGACGCCGTCAGCCGCGGCGCGAACCGCGGCGGCGGTCATGGCGATATCGGCATCGCGATTGCCGGAAAAGGCCAGTTGCAGGCCGGCGACAGTGATGGTGCGGGTCATGCGGGTAGTCCTGGATCACGAGGGGTGAACCCCTCACCCCGCTCGCCTACGGCGAGTCGACCCGCTCCCGCCCGGGGGGGGGGGGGTATTTCGGCGGCGGCGGCGTGGTGCCGGGGGGACTTACCCCGCCGGCGGGGATATGATAGGCGCGCCTGCCGAGACCCGCACGGGGGGGGGAA